>NZ_JAJGZS010000012.1:0-1751 GCF_020806285.1 Shewanella sp. 10N.7 | reverse complement strand
TAACGGGCTTTTTGCTATCTAGATATTAATAAATAAAACAACATAGGTTTGTAGCGCATCAATTTAGGATTCAAATCCCTATCTCTCCACCATATTTAAGACGAAAGGCTCATCAGAAATGATGAGCCTTTTTTCGTTCCAATGCGTTGGGTAGGGATGGACCCACACCGATAAGGTTGTTTTTCCGTTGAACACTGATCGCACTTTCAATAAATTCACTAAGTTTGTCGATGCATCTTTGGCTGAGAATGGTCTGTCTGTCTTTTCTACTTTTACCGTTTCGAATGGTGAGTGATTGATGCTCAATATCGATATCTTGTATTCGCAGACTCAAGCACTCGGAAATACGTAAGCCGCTTCCGTATAGCATTGCAATGTTAAGGTTATCGCGGCCTTTAAGTTGACTCAATACCTTTGCCACTTCTGTTGTCGATAATACGGTTGGAAGCTGCCTTTGTTTACTTGCGAAACGAAAGCCTAAATCACCTAACGGTTGTTTTAAGTGTTTTTGATAAAGGTAAACTAATGCATTGAGCGCCACTTTTTGTGTATTCACAGCGACATGACGGGAGTTTGCAAGATAGCTAAGGAACTGCGCGACTTCAATTGATCCCATCGTTTCCGGGTGTCGTTTATGTTGAAAGTTAATAAACGCCTTAATCCAATATAAATAGGCTTTTTCGGTTCTTATGCTGTACCCACGCATTCGCATATTTTCTTGAACTTTACTGAGAAACGGGCTTGTCATTTTTGGCATGCTAAATAACTCGATAACTGTGTTTATATACAGTGTTATTTATTTTTGCCATTTTTCAAGTGATAAAATGATTGTTTTATGCGCGTTTATCCTTGTGGTTTTTTAAATACTCACATATTATCAATCGCTTAATGTAATATTTATTTAAATAATAGGCTTGAAAAGTGCGCATGCGCATTTATCAAGAAGTGTATTAGCTATAATGTTAGCTTTTACAATATTTTCAGGTAATTAGGTGTGCGCGTTTTTACTGGTCTAATGAGGTAAATGCGCATGCGCACTATACAAATGTTATAAGCCCTTAGAACATGGAGTTAGTCTATGGCTGAAGATATTGAACAAATAAAATGGATGCTCTATGGGGTTTACCTAATTCTCTTCATGTTAGGTGGAGTTATGTTTTTCAATTATCGTTTAAATACCAATCGAATAAATTCGTCATTTCGCGAAGACTTTTTCAATGAAGCTCAAAAATTGGATGACACGGGTCAGCTAAGAGAGCTTCAGGTGTTAGCTGAAGCTCGTTTAAGCGAGAACAAGTCAGATTCATTTGCATATTACTATTTAGGGATCTCTCACTTTAAACAAAAGCAATACAGTAGGGCACTTAAAGCATTTACTGATTTACAGTCTGTTGATCCTGCTTGGGAAAAGGCTGTTATTCAACAGTATATTGATGAGATCAAACTCCAAATGAACGGGCCTCAAAGAACAGTTCCATAATTGGCTTATAACAAGCTGCTAAATCCAGATTCACCAAGGCTGTCATGCCATTTGCTGAGCAAATCGCCCGCCAGCACTCGGTTCACTTATTAGCAGGGCGTTATGTTTCAATCGAGGTTGAGAGTGAAATTCATCTTTTTAATTCTTAGTGCATTATCGCTCTTTGCAAATGCAGATTCTTGCTTTGTAACTGATGCTGTAGAACTAAAGTACAACTGTAGTGGTCAACTAATATTGGCCACGATCTTAGAGTTTAACCAGAACAATCGTT
>NZ_JAJGZS010000011.1:0-141725 GCF_020806285.1 Shewanella sp. 10N.7 | reverse complement strand
GAATACCGGCCTGTCACGCCGGGGGTCGCGGGTTCGAGTCCCGTCCGCTCCGCCAACATTACGATAAGCCCTAACAGCAATGTTAGGGCTTTTTCGTGTCTGAAGTTTATAGCCCTATCACTTCTTGTTTATAGAGAGTGATATGGCTTTTTGTATATAAATTATTCTAACTAGTTGTTGTGGCGTCGCGGACTTTTACAAAAATAGTCCGCCTTAGCTTCGCGTTCGTAAGCTCACTGCTATCACCTTACTCACCCACAAACACAAAGACGAAAGCCTCCTTGAAAGACGAGGATTTTTCGTTTGGATGTTTCAAAGAAAGCTAATATGAACTGTATATTTACCTACTAAAGCAGCTACATTCTAATTTTCCCTTGTTAAAACTGGCAATGTAGCGCATATAAGACATATGTGGGCTCTCTAAAGTAGTCAGTAGGCTTGTCATTAGGCAGGTTGCTAGTTTGTCGTTAATTAGTGAAAGGCCGCTCAGCCAGATTACGAAAAGCTCAACAGCTTTGTTAGGGGGGGCTGAAATATTTATTCCTTTCCTTTGCGCCTTAATCAATACATTTTCTTCACAATAACTCGGACTAAGAATGTACTTAATAAAAGCGAAGACACTAATGTTCTCATATCTTGTTTTAGCCGCTTAGTGCCGTTAAATCATGATCTAATCGTATGCTAACGGCTTTTCTCGTTTTTGTTAATTCAACAATAAAACTTTTGATACTGTAATCCTCCATTAAAATTAGAGCCTGTTAACATTTGAAAGTATGTGATCTGTTGCAGCACAAATAGCGTATTTAAGTTTAATGTCTGTGTATAAGCTAAAATGGATTATATATCGCTATATTTGGCTGAAAAACCCACAGTCAGTGCGTTTGTGATAAATAATGCTTTACCTTTTGCAGTGGTTTTAGCATAATGCATTCCGTCAACAGGGGTATAGTTCCAATTGGTAGAACAGCGGTCTCCAAAACCGATGGTTGCGAGTTCGAGTCTTGCTACCCCTGCCAAATTTAGAAGGCCTAGCAGAAATGCTAGGCCTTTGTCTTTTCTGGATTTTATTGTTTTAGTCACTACAAAACTAGTTTTAAACCAATACCCCTTATATGAAGCATTTTCTATTCGGTGACCAAACGGTGACCATAGCTTTCTTGGCACGGCTAATTTTACGTTTAACTGTTCTTGTAGAGTTTTGGATATTTAATGAAATTACTCAGACTAAATAGTGTTTTCGACTGTACAGGTATGGCCAGATCAACAATCTATAAATATATGGCAGATGGTTCCTTTCCTAGACCTGTTTCATTAGGTGCTAGATCTGTTACTTGGGTTGAAAGCGAAGTTCATGAGTGGATCTGTAATCGGATCAAAATTAGAGATAATCTTTATACCTCTAAAACAGATTATTAGAGTGCCCCCTGTTAATTAGTTCTAAAGCTTATATGTAATTGTTGCTTAACCATCTCTCTAATCCATCTTTGTATTGTCAAATTTATTCACCAAGTAGTATTATTATTCTTTAATTTCACTCTTTCTGAGCGCTTATGATTTACTTTGATTCAGCAGCTTCTTATCCATTACTTCCTGAGGTCAAAGCTGAGTTAGTTAATGCATTTGATAAATTTTATGCAAACTCAGCGTCTACCCACTATTTAGGTGATTGTGCTACTAAAGAGGTTGAGCGTGTAAGAGAATTGCTTGCAGACTCTATAGGTGCTTACCCAAGTGAGGTGGTTTTTACTAGTGGCGCAACAGAATCAAATAATATTGCTTTTAAAAGCCTCTTATTAGCCAATGACTTTGACAGTAGTAAAAAGCATATCATTACCAGCCAAATAGAGCATAAATGTGTATTTTCTATTTGCGATTATCTAAAAAGCTGCGGATTTGAAGTAACTTATATCAAACCTAATGAGACTGGTTTAATAGAAGTTACTGATATTAAAAAAGCCTTAAGATCTGATACTGCTCTTGTATCAATAATGCATGTCAATAATGAGTTAGGAACTGTAAACCCGATAGCTGAAATTGGGGAGCTGTGTAGCAACAAAAATATTTTATTCCACAGTGATGCAGCTCAAAGCTTTAAAAAAGTGGAAATTGATGTTGATGATTTAAATGTCGATGTTATGTCTTTTTCAGCACATAAGATCGGTGGGCCTAAAGGTATTGGTGCTATCTATATTCGTGATTTGAGACATAGGCATCTAATGCCTGTAATTCACGGAGCAGGGCAAGAGGATGGATTGAGAGGGGGAACTGTAGCAACTCCCTTAATAAGTGCTTTTGCTAAAGCTATAGATTGTTTTGGTAAACACTATGATAATTTTAAAATAATTGATGCCAGAAACTACTTACTAGAAAGTCTTAAAAGAAGTGATATCCAATTTGTTGTCAACGGGTTAGATTCTTTACCTTCGTGTGTATCAATAACGTTTCCTCAAACGAATACTAACTTACTACTCAGAGCAACTGAAACTAAGCTTTGTTTAGCTCAGGGGTCCGCCTGCTCATCTAAAAGTATCGAGCCTTCACATGTATTGACAGCAATAGGTTTGACGCGTGAGCTTGCCGATAAGACGCTTAGGATCAGTTTTACTTTGAATGTAAGTAACAATGAGATTGAAGAGTTTGTTCAAGCTATAAAAAAAGCGACTGAGTAGTCGCTTTTTAGAATTATTTATAGCAAGTGACACAGGCTCCACCGCCTTCAGCTTCATCATAAATATCATCTAGTTCACCAAACTCACATACACCGCCAATATCTCCGAGAAGAGCATTTCTGCGTTTTTTCTTATTGAAACGTGCCACTTGTTTCTCGTGATTTGCTCTGATTCGTTTTTGAACTTCAGGGTCTTCAAGGGTATCTAAAGGTTCGCCTTGTCCCATCCAGTAAAACTTTTCACCAACAGTTGTATTGGTTTCATCCCCCTTTTCAAAAGCTTTAGCTTCTTCAAAAAGAGTTGGATGTTTTTCCATTAGCTTTAGCCATTCTATCTTTCTTTGGTAAAAACAGAATGTACAACCTGAACGTGAACGCCATTGATAATAAGCGGGTAACTCTAAACCGTTACGTTGTAATATATTTTCAATGTCGCTACGAACAATACCATCTTCACGAAAAGGGAATACTGACTCTATTGGTTTTTCAATCGTCATATAACCAACGCGTTCAGGTTCATCTGCCCGAATACCAACATAATTCTTTATGGTATAGCCGTCTTGTAAGTAGCCATCAAGCCATTTTTCAAATGGCTTGAGTTTCATTTGAACAGTACACCATCTGTCTCGTTGAGAAGGTAAGTAGTTTCCATGCTCTTTTAAAAGATTAGCAAAGGTTTTTTCACCGCGACTATCTATGTTATTAAGTGATCTTTCATTGAGCCTATGGATATAGCCAAGCTTTTCTTCAAGTTGGTCAATAAATTCATTTGTCTCAGGAAGTTCGTAACCTGTATCAGTGAAGAAGTATTCAACATCAAGTTCGGGGCGAGTTTCTTTAACGTAAAGTGCTAAAGCACTGCTATCCTTGCCACCAGATAAGCCCAATACATGTTTAACTTTCTTAGTCATTAGCCTTTTCCTGTTCAGATGGTTCCATTAAAGAAGAAAGTAGCTCTGTTAATGCTGCTAGTTGCTTTTCTTTAGGAATATTCGATATTGAAGCAGAAACGCTATTTATCGCTTTTTTTACTTCAGAATCATTTTCCAAATCGTGTTTGATAAAGCCACCAAATTCTTTGTAGTTACCAGAACTGTCAGATGTAATAAATGCTAAAGGCTTTGAGCTACCTTTTTTCTGTATATTACCGAAAGACTCGATTCTTCTGAATTGAATGCAAAGGTTTTGTAATTCATCTAAGCCGTTGCGAAGGTGCTTATCTGTCCAGTTTCTTTCTGGTACACCAGTTGCCAAATTAACGACCAATTCAAAAGTTGATTTACCGTCTATAAATTTAATAATCCTTGAAGCTAACTCTTTTACATTTGGTCTTTGAGCTGTATCGACAATTAATTTACAACGTTTTTTTAAGTCATCATTAAATTCAGCTGACAGATTCGTGGTTACTATTTGCTTGAAACCACTTAACAACATGTCATGTTGAGCTGATAAGTCTTGTATGGCTGTTTTTAGCCTTTGACCAAGTTTCTCATCCAAATTTTTATCGCTTTTATCTAAATCAAAAACTTCAGGTAAATCTTCTAAAATGAGTTTATAGGGATCATTTGCTGCAATAACTTTATTTCTAAATGCTCTTGCCTCGCGAGTTAACCCATTTGATGACTTATTACTAGAAAAGCTTTCTCCGCTGGTTTTCTTAACCCATGCTGGCAATGTGTGGACAATTTTTACAATATGCTTTGCGATTTCTAATACAGTATCATCTTCTTTTCTACTACCTATTGTTGCCTTGGCAAGAGTGTCTAATAGATGTGTTTGAATCTCAGATATCTCGAAATACCTAACACCAGCCTCTTTAGGGTGTTTGTAGATTTTGGTTACTAATTCTTCGTCAAGCTCAGGTATGAAGATAAATTGTTTAGTTGAGTCTAAGTCGTAGTATGCAACTTTACCTTCTAAAGACTTAAGTAACGCAAGCCCATAAATGCGACATAAACCTGTTGTCAAACCAAATGGAGGCATCATCCAACGACGATAAAGCTGATCAAGCGTTACCATTTCATTACTGGATTTAATAAACTCGAAACCATCAAGCCATAGGCCGTGCATTTTTGAGTCAAAATTAGACGAGGATTTGTCCCATTCATTTGGGAATACAAAGCCTTCACCTGTTTTAGTATGCCAACCTTTATTTTTTAGACATGATAAATAAATGCCTTTCTCTGGTGGAAATGAATCATTGTCAAAACCTAGGTCTTCTATATCTCCACTGGTCAGCATTGCATTCATCAGTTTTCGGATTGCACTATTAGCACTACCTGACGGCTTAGATCTATTTATAAGCTCATTAATAACTTCAGGTGCAGCATGGAATATATTATCAGCTACACGAGAACTAATGGCCGATAGTGGTAACTTAGAAAAATGTTCACCTTTGTATAACCATGTTGCTTTACTAAAAGCGGCAGATAATTCCATTTCTATTGATTGAGCTGCATGCTTCATACGGTTAGCAAGTTCATTTTTTGCTATTTGATCATGATTAATCTTCTCTTCTTCATTTTCTATTTGTTTTAATGCAATAAATTCTATCGCACTATTTTTTAGACTATTCAAAGACGTATTTGAGCCTATAACTGCATAATCTAGTTCACTTTCATAGCGTTGAAGTTCTTTTTCAACTAGTGGATTAGCAGGCAATAGAAAGGTCAAATATGAAGTGCCGCTCAATGGTATATCTTGTAAGGAACTAATCAGTTCTGAGTCAACTTTATTGATAAGTTTTGTATTTGCCCAGCGCATAGTGCCCGATTTGTGGTAATGAGCCGTAGCTAGAATATTTTGTGAAGAATCACAGACCTTAGTCCAATCTACCCCCTCACTAACGGACTCAATTTTTTCTAGGACTAAATTATGAATGTCTATATCGCTTCCTTGGAAAACGAATAAAGCATCATGCTTCTGCCTATAAATAATTACAGTCCAGCGTTCTAACTCCTCCAGCGCATCAATGATATTCAGTTCAAGTTCACCACGTGCTTTAAAGTATTGGATTAAAAAATCTTTTCTTGCGTGCAAGTGGTGGTGAAAGCCAAAAATGGTTAATAAAGCGATAACTTTAGTAATTGATATGTGTAGTGCAGAACCTTTCTGGCTCGCACGATATATTGCATCGCAACCTTCAAGCCAAGCTTTACTGTCACTTGAGGTGATAATCAAATGATGCAAGGTATGATGCAAATAATCCCAAAGCTTCTCTGGTTTATAGAGTTGTAAATCATTATCTTTAGTATGGTAATTTTCGGTAAGAAACTCTCTAAACCCTAACTTTTCATGAGATGCTAAAAAACCAAATAAGCTACGTTCATTTTGTGAAAAACGTCGTCTTGAAATGGGGCCTAGCAATAAACTGACTAAAGGATCTAATGGCAATGTTTTCATTAATGCAGAAACATTACGTTCCTGTTTTTCAAATGAGTTAGCAACCTGTTGAACAACATTGGCATGCGTGTCTATGAGCTTTAACGATAGAGTCTCTTCTTTAGTCAGCGAATCACCAACAAGAACAAGAGACTCATCAATTGAAGGGTTAAAACTTAAATCACGATAGCGCCCTTGCACTTTTGCCCATTCATTTTGGGCTTTTGCATCTTTATTTTTTGCATAATCAGTAAAGGATTGATGTAAAAAACCAATAAGTAAAACAGGCGTAGAAGACTGCTGTGCTATGTCTGCAAGCGATTGAAAAAGGTGTAAGTCTTTATTTGCACGTGATTGAAAATCTAGGGCTTTCCCCATCTCATCAAGTAGAAATAAAACACCATCAAAATTTTGTTTTATCGCAAGAGTTTCTTTAATCTTTGATAAACATTGTTCGTCGTTTAGTTGCGCTACTTCTTCAGTAGTAAAATTAATTTCTAGAGCTTTATAAAGGCTAGCTAAAATGGCATTTGCAGGGGACTCTAAGCCACAGACATGCTTAACCACTTTCCAACCTTTAGATACTTTAAACCTAGACGTAAAACTATCTAATAAGCCATTTGCGTTTTTTAGTTTTGCTGTGGCTAATTTTCTTACTTTAGCATCTTGTGATAGCAAGCTTGATAAGTACAGGGCGATAGTCGATTTACCTGAACCATATGGTCCAGTTAGCGTGTAAGCTCTTTGTTCACTCCCATCAAAATCACGGCTTAAAGTGTCAAGGACATTTACAGCCGTACCATGAAGAATAAAATCATCAATAAAGCCTTTATAGTCTATGTGACTTCCATCAATGCGAGTCGAGCTTTTATAACGTTGATTTATATTGATTGATTGATGGCTCATGTTAATTATTACCGTAATATTTATCTAAAAAAGCTATAGGTGAATTAAGAGTGTTCAGATCGATTTTGACTTGTCTTAAGCCAAGCGAATCGATCCAAGAAATGTCACCAGCTGTATACTCCTGAGCTTCATCTAGTTTTTGCCCTAATCCAGACTCTGACAGCCTAAAGATACGCCCAGGGGAATAGGGTTTTGTTAATAAAGACTCAAAATCAACATTATTAATTTTCGACTCTGCAGTTTCAATTTGAGCAAATTTAATTAAACAATAGATAAATATATCAATCGGTAATTCAGGGCGCTCAGTTAGGTCACTGACGTAAAAACCACCACCATTATCTTGTATTAAATTTAGTTCAGCTAACGGAGAAGTGAAGTGATCTTCATCAACACCGCTTTTTTTCTTAACTGAAGCACTTTTAAATTTTTTGCAGTATGTATTTAGAAAGCAATCAATATCCTTTTTAATCGTGCTTTCGTTACCAATGTCATTACTGACTAACTTTTTAGCCGTTTCGATACAGTCAGAAGTCAGTTTAGACTTTTCAAAGTGTTGAATATTTGAGAAATTAAAAAAATAGCGATATGAGGTAAGCAACTTTGAATCAAAATTTAACCAGAAATGTACTAACCAAATTGATCCCACTTTTTCTAAATAAGGATCTCTTTCATTGCCACCTAAACCTTCAAACAAGTACTGACCAGTTTCAGACACTGTATGTTCAATGACATTAGCTTTATTCGTAACATCAATAATCGAAGTCGCTTCTGCCCAATAGCGAATAGCGTTGACCATATTCTTACCTACACCTAACTCGACAATTGCATCACGAGTACTCTGCTCATTAGATGTTTGTAATTTCCCTTTATTATTTAGATGGTTAACAGCTTTGTATAGCCAACCATATCGAAGGGGGAATGTGTCGTGACCGGTAAATTTTGCTTTCATTGTGCTATGAGTCTCTGGAGAAGTTGTCCAATAGTGATGTTATCTCTTTAGCTTTCAAGATCAAAGGAAAACTTGCTCAGTTTAAACATAATAGCTATTTGAATATGATTCTTGAAAAAAATGTGACATCGATATAGCTCTGAAGGAATATTTATCCTTTTGTGTTGTAGTTTTTTTACGCTAACACTAGAATGAGAATCGCCTATTTTTATTTCATTTTATCACTAGTTGAAATTTGGATAAATTTTTTTATAACATGAGGTTATATGACTTTTTTTGACGTGGATTTCCCGGATAACTTTGAGTACAGTTCGGACTCTAATAATTTACCATTAGAGTTTTACTTACAAGCTTTCCCTAGATCAAAAACAGTATATTTGAAACTCGGTTACTTTAGCTCATCTGCTATTAGAGTTTTAGCATATGGCTTCGCACAATTTATTTATAATGGTGGCACTATAAAAATAGTCACCAATCATTTTTTATATGGTACAGATAAACAATTATTAGATTCAAATACTGCAACTGATGATGAAATAAATAAGCAACTTATATCAAATTTAAATTGGTTAAAGGACTCACTAACAACTGAGTCAGAACAGTTCTTTAATTGTTTAAAATATCTAATTAAAAGAAATAGGCTAGAAATAATCCCTGTAATGTTATTTCCCAATAAAATGGTACATTACAAGCAGGGAATTTTTATTGATAAAGATGATAATACAATATTCATGGATGGTAGTTGTAATTTTACGGCTAATGGGCTCTTAGAAAATGCTGAAAACATTTCCGTATATCGTTCATGGGGCGACACTTTTGAAAAAATAAAAATCAAGGATAAACGTCCGGACATTACTCAAGTATGTGATAGGGAAAATGATCAGTATGTATACTTGGAAAGTGGAAAAATACTTGATGCTGTTTCCTCTTTAGGCAAAGAGAAGTCCGTTGAAAACTTACTTGCTGACGAGAAAGACTTACTTAAAAACTCTACATTCAAAACAAATGCAGACATTATTGAAACATATAAGAAAAATCTTGATGTACTAATTGAAAAAGAAAAATGTGAGCCGAAATTCCCTTTCTCGTCTGAACCGCGAGAATATCAAGTTGATGCATATAACTCTTGGTTAAAAAATTCGAAGCAAGGCATATTTGCCATGGCAACAGGAACTGGGAAAACAATTACATCATTAAATTGTCTTCTAAACGAATATAAAAAAGACAATAAGTACCAAGCCATAATATTAGTTCCTTCAAAAGTATTGCTTAATCAATGGGCTGATGAAGTATCCTTATTTAATTTTTCAAATGTCCACCTAATTTCTTCCGAATACAAGTGGAAACCAGCATTAAACCAATTAACTACACATCTTATGTTCGATGCTGATGTATCTTTCGTGTTGATTTGCACTTATACAACTTTTTCTTCTGAAAAATTCGATAAATATAGAGCATCATTACCAAAAGAAACTGTCTTTATCGCAGATGAAGCTCACAATATTGGCAGCATAAAAATGAAGGCATTATTACCTGAACTTCCTTTTGAAAGGCGAATAGCTTTATCGGCAACACCAAAAAGAAAGTTTGACGAAGAAGGAAACTCGAAAATAGAGAGCTTTTTTAATTCTTATGAGCCATATACATTTTCTTTTTCAATGGAAAGAGCTATTCGTGAAGGCATTTTATGCAGCTATGACTACTTTCCTAAAGTAGTCCTCCTTACAGATGAAGAGCTTACAAATTACATAGATATAAGTAAAAAACTTGCAAGATTCTTCGATAAAAAATCGGGGACGTTTAAGAAGAATGACATGCTTGAAAAATTATTGTTAGCAAGAAAAAGGATTATTCATAAGGCTTCTAATAAAAAGCAGGCATTTAAATCCATATTACATAAATACGCCATTAATAATGGTCAATTAAAAAATTCTTTCGTGTATACCCCTGAAGGAAGTGATTCTGAAGGCCAAAATATTATGGAAGAATACCTGTCAATTTTAGAAGATATTTCACCAAGTACCCGGGCCTATGCTTATACGAGTAACACCCAAAGTAAAAAAGAGGTAATGGATAAATTTGAGAAAGGAATTATTGACTCATTATTTTCAATGAAATGTCTAGATGAAGGTGTAGACATACCAAGGACTGAACTTGCAATTTTTTGCTCAAGCACTGGTAATCCTCGTCAATTCATACAGAGGCGTGGCAGAGTATTAAGAAAACATCCTGACAAAAAGAAAGCAACTATATATGATTTAGTTGTTGTGCCTAGCCTAGAACATGACTCTTCAACATTTGCTTTTGAAAAAAGCTTGATGCGAGAAGAGTTAATCAGAGTTATTTATTTTGCATCTCTTGCTGATAATTATTATTCAGCACTTGAACAGTTTGAACCAATTGCAGACTTTTATGATTTAAGCCTTTATGCAATACAGAATGAATTAGGGGAACATTAATGGCAAAAGATAGAGATGAAATGCTAAAACAGTTTTTAAGCAATGAAAAGTTTATAGAACTGTTAGGTGTAGAGGGGTTTGACCCAGAAAACCAATCGTTTTCTGAAAAGTCAGATTATTTACTAGTAGAAGCAATTAAAAAGATGATTTTTAGCTACTGCATGGAAGAGAGCAGCGCACAAACGCTCAAAAAAATTAATGCTTTAATATCCTCAGAGGTACACAAATCATGATCATTAGTTCTATCTCGATGAAAAACTTCCAATGCTATTCTGGTGAACATGAAACTAACCACCTAGAGTTCTCTGATGGGCTTAACCTTATTATTGGAGATAATGGAGGAGGTAAATCAAAATTATATGATGCTTTTTACTGGGTTATTCATAATAAGATATTTCAGTCCGATCAAAGGCAGATGGTTAGCACGAAAGTTTATAAAGAAAACTTAATTTCTGATAAAGCAAAAAATGAATGTCAAATCGGTAATTCAGTGTCCGCTGAGGTTACAATGATTGTAACAAGCTCTAATGAAAAAAAATATAAATTAGAAAGAATTTACAAGGCTAAAAAGATTGCAGATAGAGAATGGCAGACAACCAATGACTCTGTAATGCTAATTTCTGAATTTTCACACGCTAAATGGAATGTAGTTCCCGAACCAAAACATACAGGAATATTAAATAGGGTAATACCGGGCCATATAGAGCCATATATGTGGTTTCAAGGTGAGCAGGTTGATAGTTTAATGGACCTAGCTGATAGTAGTGCTCTCACTCAAGTAGTTAACTTACTATCTGATATTAAAGATTACGATGACCTTGTTTCTCTCACCGAGGGGGGAGCCATAAAGTCATCTACCGAACTTAGAAGACATAAAAATAAGCTAAGTAAGGATGAAAAAAGAAGTAATGAACTAAATGCAAACCTCGAAAGTGCTATAAACAGTATTGATAAATGCCAAGAGGATATAGAGGTCTGTAATCAAAACATTGAAACAGCTAAAGTTAAGGTCGAAGAACTAATAAGTAAAGTAGATGATGCTCAAGCAAAAGCAGATTATAAATCCAAAAAAGAAACACTAATTAATTCATGTAAAAACATAGAGAAACAACTACTAGATAAAAACAATAGTTTCTCAAAGAATATATTTAAAAAGCATTGGGTTTTAAAAAATGCCGAACCGTTCTTTAAAAAATTTGAAGAGAAATATAAAAAATATTCTAAAGAACATAATCAAAAAGAAAATGCTGAGAGCCATTTAAAGATAAAGCTCCCATTGAATATACCCCAACCAATACACATTGAACAAATGCTAGAAGAAGAGTCTTGTTTTGTATGCGGTAGGTCCGCAACTAAAGGTACAGATGCTCATGATCATATTTTAAGCTTAATAAAAAGAGAGCCAGCTAAAAATATATTTGTAAATGATTTTTCTAGTGAGTTAGAGGATTATTATAAAAATAATTTACGGTATGGGATTTCTATTCAAGAAACAGATTCTTCAATTCTTGAAGAATTTAAAATAATTCAAACCTTAAAAGATCAGCTTGCTAGTTCAGAAAGAGAAGTAAGAGAGATTGATAGTCATTTTGACGTCCTTCTTGAAGAAGATAAATCAGAGAATATATTGGGTGAATATAAGCAACATAGTAGATCTAGAGATCGCTTTGAACAAAATAAAGATCAGTTGTTAGATAAGCTAAGAGAATCGACCAAAAAACGAGATGATGCACAAACTGAGATAGATAAACTTGTAACTGGCGAGATAGATAAAATAACCTTAGTTTCAGAGGAAATATTTACTAAGTTGAAACTTATCGCCAGCTCAACCAAAGAAAATGTATTTGCAAATATAATTTCAGAGCTAGAAAGTTCTTCAAATGAAATTTTTCGGGATATGACACATAAGAACCCATCAATTAAAGGGCAAATAAAGTTCAAAAGAATATCTAACGGAAGCTTTATACCAGAAATAGTGGATGGGGATGGTTACATTATAAATTCTCCAAACGACTCTAATATAATTCTAGTTAAATTAGCATTAATAATGGCTATTTTGACAGCACGTGCTAAATGGAGTCATAACTATTCTTTGATATCTGATGCACCTACATCAAAGATGGCTGAAAATTATACTTTTGGCTTTTATAAAACTGTAAGTGAGAGATTTACTCAGAGTATTGTTACCACCTATGATTTTCTTGAGGAAGATCGTAAGCCAATTTTGAAGAATTTTAAACTAGGTAAAGTATATCAAATTGAGTCTCATTACCCCTCTGGTAATAATGACAATAGAGCAGATTTAAGCGTGAGTATTAGGGAGGTTTCTGTATGAGTATTTTAAAGAAAAAATTTGGTAAGTTAAAACCAGGATATTTACCTAAGTTTAAAGATTTTTTTGAGCAAATAACTCAATTTGGTGGAGGAGTTGAGGGTGAAAAATATATTAAAGCCAAAAGTTTCTCTAATGCTTATGAACTATATATTTATGCATTTTTTATTGGTTTGTATAAAGATAAAAAAGTAGATATTACAGAAGACGATAAACTAAATGGTTTTTGGGAAATGGAGAACTGGAGACCAATAACATTAACAGACAGTTTAATTACTTGTGCGATAGCAGAATCTAATTTCAATATGAGTGCTCTAGAAGAAGGAGATGATAAATTTATTTCTGAACAAGTAAAACTTGTGAAAAAAGTTATTGAATCGTATGCGAATGGTGGGCTAGAACTAATTAAAAATGAGATAGATCAAGACCCAGAGTTATTAGAGGATGACATGTATTTTATAAGGTTATTATCAGATTAATTAATTTTTAATCGAGGTGGTAACGATACCATTTTATATTAAATATTATATGCACACTCTAAATTAGTAGTATTTAACAAAGGCGTTTAAAAACGCCTTTTGTTTTATATAATCATCAAAACTATCATCAATATAATATTCAAATGTTATCCAACAACAAAGTTATTCGGCTTTTATTTATGCAATCATAAAAGTCGACATCTTGCTCAGATGTAAAATAGTTCAGGATATTTTTTAAATTTTACGAAGTTGATTATTTTGGATTTTTATCTCACTTTTTTTTAATAACGTATTTAGCTGGAGTCTTGTAATGTTTCTTCCATTAAACTCTAATTTAATAAGTTCTTTATTTAGACGCTTGTTAAATGTTTTCTGTTTATTGTAGTTTTCAGTGTTGAGGTCAATAAAGACAATTTTATCGAGCAATATAGGCCTTTGTTCTATTTCTAAGTAGTCAAAAAAGTCTACTTCTAAATCACGCATTTTTACTTTAATTCGTTCGCGTAAAGTCGGTAGTGGGCTAGTGTCGAAGTTGTCATACCCCATAAAGCTGACTTTTCCTGATGTAATATGAATTTTGATTAAATCGATTTCATCTAATTCACCATATAGCTGAACAGCGGCGCCGACATATACTCTAAGCAGTGCAGGTAAATAGCTTAAAAACTTTTTATGAAACTCAAGTGAGTGACCTGAGTTTAGCTTGCTTGCCGGTAGATTAATATTGTTTGCGTCTATGCAGGCTTGTTCAATTAATTGGGTATCGGCAATAGCAAACAGTAATGCTTTAGCTTCAGTAATAGCTATTTTGTAAGTGTTAAAAAATATCTTTATATCGCGCTTTTGCTCATCAGGTAAATGTGTGTAGCCCTTACGTTGCTCAAATTGGCATAATGCGAAATAAACCAATAAATCTTCTTGGCGTAATTTTATAGCTTGCTCAAACTCTTGCTCAGCTTGTTCTCCTTGCACTTGCATGAGCAACTTAAAGGCTTTTTTAGCATTGCCGAAGTACATTGTTATTTTATTTGAATCGGCAAATTCTTCATCAACGGGAAGCCTCCCCAGTTCTAAGCATCTATCCCAAAATCGATTTAATAACTGTTGGTGTTGGGTAAACAGTAATCTTGCTTGCGCTTCACTTGTTGGTGCTGGAGTGGTTATTTGGTGCCACTGGTGATGACGTTGATGACGCTTTGCAAGAAAGCGCTGTTCTTCTATCTTGTCCCTAAATACATAATAAATACCTGGAGCAATAGCTATTGCATTTTCATCCAATGTTCTTTCTATGTAGCCCTTTAATTCGGCTTGTGCGTAATATTTCTGGAATGTATTTCGTGAGGTGATTACACCGTCTTTATAAGGTGTAAATTGGCTTATATAACTGTCATTTGCCAGCATTGCCGATACGACAAGTAATTTAGTACATAATTGCCATGCACCGATAACGGCTTCAGAACGCTCAACTTGATCTTCAATGACATTAATAACAAAGCCAATATTTACAACGTCGGATGTTAGTTTTCCTGCATCGGGACAAAAATTGGGGTCCCAACCTAAGGCCTCTAAACCATGGGCTTGTAGCTCTCGTAAATCATCGCCGCGACCACAACCATAATCAAAGAGGCTGTATTCACCATTTAAAAAACCTTGTTTAGCAAGTTGTTTCATTGGTGAGCTTAGCTCGTGTCTGACTAAAGCGGTTTTGTGCCTATCTATGGCGCTTTTATCTATAGAGGCTATTGCTGAAGACCTAAATAATCGACCATCGACAAGTTCATATCCATGCTGAGCAATAATTCGCTCCCACGATTGTTTAAAACCAATCATCCGACTATTTTCGTATAACCCTGCATTTTCTCCTTCTTGAGTGATATGAACGAAACTTTCATATGCTTCATGGCTAGTAGGGAGCATGGTTTCTTTACGGTGAAGAATTGGAGGGTTATCACTTTCTTGATACGTTGTGATTCTATGGGTTAGCTTTACTAAGTCGATGGTGACACTTTGGGTTAATGCAGGATAGGCTTGTGTGAAAAATGTTGGGTAAGAAAGGAGTGATAACTTAAATTCTTTTTTGTTAAGTTTTACTAAATCCCAGCTGTCGCTCTCTATCTTAAGCGCTTGGCTTACAGCGCCTATGAACGAGCTCAACTCCGTAGCAATTTCCATTAATCCATCTTTATGGATGTAATTGGCATCAGGTAGTTTTTTACCAATTGGCATTGTTGATACAAGTTGCTTAAATAGCGTGGCATCCATCTAGAGGTCCTATCCCAATATATTCATGATTCGTTTTATTGATTCTGTTTTAAACTGTTCACTTGGTAGAAATAACCATTTCCACGTTTTATGAATTTTATTCTATTGGTTACTCTGAGATGCATCAACTCACAACTAGATACCTTGAGAAGCTTCATGGTTTCTTGACTGTTGGTGTACTCGTTTATCGCACTTACTGATTTGATAATTATTTTATCCATTAGTAACTCACTTCATCAATAAGCTGTATCACTTTATCACCTCGCCCCTTAAAAGAAGGGGAGCGGTGCTTGGTTGCATCGTGTGTTTTCATTAGCTGTAAAAACTGATTCATCTCAGGGCCATAACTAATGTGGATAGGTGCGTTTTTACCATAGTAATACATTCTATCGAACTTGAGGTTTTGGCTTATCCATTTGGCTACAATTTGCATATCAACTGATTTATCTTGAATAAAGAAGTCACAGGCAGCGCCTAAACGATTGCATATTACCTTTTGATTACGATTTACTTCATGTGAACAATGCTGGTCAAGTGATGGGGCAATATGTGGATTCTTATTCTTCGCAATAAGCCTTGCTAATTGTGGTGAACAAAAACCGTAAGTTAATTCTAATGGGCCGAATTGCTCATATAAAGGGTCGAGTATCTTAGTTGCAAGTTCGCTTAATGCTTTCCATGTCTCAGCCTGTTTAGGTAAATTATCGATCTGACTATTCGCTAAGGTTTCACCACTCAGAATTAAATGCTCAAAACTGAAGTGATTACTAGCTTTTGTTTTTAGGTGAATTTCTGACAATTTTATTACCTTGTTGTGAGACTAATTAAACCTTAACGCTAAATACTAACCATGAAAAGTTAGATATTGACTTGAATCTAATTCTTACCCCGAAAATAGTGTTATGTTATTTATGGTTATTAGATGATTCGGTGATGGCACTGAGTCTATTTACCTTAAATAAGGCGGCGAAATGGATTTTGATTCCTTGAAAAAGAAGCAACGTGAAATTAGGCATGATTTCCCTGAAGGTTTGGCATTACGAGTTCATCGCTCATTGAGTTGGCTAGCAAAATCTGAACAGTGTCAGGATGACAAAGATAGTCAGTTTATTTTTTTATGGATAGCCTTTAATGCCGCTTATGCTCAAGATACTGAAGTGTTGAGACATACTGAATCAGAAGCATTTGCTAAGTTTATGTCAAAGCTTGTTGAGCTAGATAAAGGAAACCACCTTTACTCACTTGTTTGGTCAGAGTTCTCTTCTTGCATTAGGGTGTTGTTAGACAACCAGTATGTGTTTCAACCTTTTTGGGGTTTTCAAAACGGAAAGCTTACAGAAGAAGAGTGGGTATTACGTTTTTCAAATGCTAAAGCCAGTGCCAATATGGCACTTTCAACTAAAAGAACTGACCAGCTTAATACCATCATCCTGCAGCGTTTATATACTCTCAGAAACCAATTAATCCATGGTGGCGCAACTTGGAACAGTTCTGCTAATCGCGATCAAATACGAGATGGTGTCGCTTTTCTTTCAAAGCTCGTGCCTATTATTATCAACATAATGATGGATAGCTCGGATCAACTTTGGGGCGATGCAAATTACCCAGTTGTTAACGTTTAAGTTGATTTCTTTACCCATCTAGATGTAGTTTGTTTATTCACCGGATATATAATGTCACTTTGATTTAGAAAAGGAATTTTAACATGACAGCACCACAACTATACAAGCTCTCGAAAACTCCAAGAGGCAGGGAACTGTGGACTTATATGGCTGCGATTCTTAAAGTCACCGGCATGGATAAAGGTCAGGTATTTCCACTGAATAAGTTTCTTGGGAATTTCAAAACGCACTTAGATAATGATCGTATCTCTCGTGTTGAAGGTGGTTATCAGCTTTCGTCAAAAGGAAAAGATTATTTTCAAGATCGTTACAGCCCTAATAGTCTCCAACATATTGAGACATCAGAGGTTGAGATAATGATTAAAGGCTTAACAACAGGTGTCGGTTCCGGTGATTGGGAACCTCTACTTTAATTAATCTTCATTTGTGCAAGTTTGGCAGAAGGATTCTTATATTGAGAAATGATTCTGCCTAAACTTTTCGTTCGTCATGTTGTATTGCTCGTAAACCCCAAAGTGTCAACTTATCTCAGGACGAAACATACCTTTCAATTCGTAAAAACAACACGCAGTTTGGCTCTATAGGTGTAAAATAGAAACACTATCCTTAAGTAAGGTACTTCATGCAATTTATTCCAATCGATAAGCCGCAATACCGTAAGCGTCTTAATGTGTTGCTCATTTCATTAGTTGCTTCTCTAACGATACTTTCATTAGCTTTTGGCTCAATATTGATTCAATTTTTTGGCAGTGATGAGTTAGTCAGAGGTGAACCAACAGGGCATTTTCACCTTAATCTTATCGGTGTGTTACTTGCTGTTGTAAGCTGCAGTTTGGTGATGAATGCGATTAAAACTAAGCCGTACATGAAAGAGATATATTGGATGTGGCAAGTTAAGCAATTACAAAATCGTATTTACCGAAAGCTTAAAAAGGTGCTTGCTGCAGCAAAAGAAAACGATATTAATGCACTCACGATTTTACTTTATTACTACCATAGTCAAAAGAAGGTGTATGAGCTGGACAACAACACGCTAACGATGGCGACGGTAGAAACTGATATCAACAGAATTGAATCGCAAATTGCAGACCTAAATTTGGCTATCACACTTGATGATTTTTCGAGTGATTTAATCGATAAAATTTAGTTGTTATAGTTGTTTTGATTATTGATTCGAATCATAGAGTTCAAAAGCCGCGTAACAGATAACTGTTACGCGGCTTTTTTATTGTGACTCATTAGCGTATGTGTTGATTACTAATGAGTTTAAAGCTTATAAAACGATAAGCTCAACGCGAATATTTCCGCGAGTCGCATTTGAATACGGACAAACTTGATGTGCTTTTTCTACAAGAGCTTCAGCGTCGGCTTTAGACATACCAGGTAGGGTGATTTTTAATTCCACGTCAATAGCAAAGCCTACGCCTGCTGTATTAGCTCCAATACCTACTGTGGCTTCAACTGAAAGGTCTGAGCTCAGTATTTTCTTTTCTTGGCCGGCAACAAATTTCATCGCGCCAATGAAACAAGCTGAATAACCTGCTGCAAATAGTTGTTCTGGGTTTGTTCCTTCACCACCTGCGCCCCCTAGCTCTTTAGGGGTACTAAGGTTAACTGATAGCTTATTATCAGATGATACTGATTTTCCGTCTCTTCCGCCTGTAGTTGTTGCTGTTGCTGCGTATATGATATCCATTGAAAACTCCTAATCGATTTAATTCTATATTGATAATGAGTGACTCAATTGGATACCCACTATCCATTGACTCAATGATAAATACGATACGCCAAAATTAAATTGCGCGCAACCTAATTTGTGGTGAATTATTGAATAGAAAATTTTTGTATTTAAAAACAATACTCTACTGGCTGTGGCTATTGCTATACTTGCGGCTTGTAGTTGGGAAAAGCAGATGATCTAAAAGAAAAGCTAATCCGTACAATATTTATCTAATTAATCCGGTCTTATTTAATGATGAGTCAATTTTAACTGCAACTTTTATATCTTTCACTGGTCATATAATAAGCGCAGTTCAATAAAGTTAGAAGTAACACATATCAGTTACTAAACCTGTAAAGTCATTCTTTTCTTTATAGTTTTACGTATATATTTGCTGATTATTTGTGCACTAAAGTTGTACATGTTAGGATTGTTACAAAGTTTAACAGGTGGAGTGAGTGGAAAATGAATACCAATTTAACAAAAGAAGAATTAGCTTGTTTTAGCGAATTATTTGCTAAGAAGCCTTCTGCTGTTAAAGCTTCTGATGATACTCATTCAGACACCGTTGCTGTAACAACTGAAATCCCTTCAACATTAGCGAGGTTGCTTGGTAAAACTCAATTAACCCTATTGGCTGAAATTAGTCATTACAGACTCTGGTTTCCCTTAAGTATTGCAATGGATGAATTGGGACAGTTTGCGCCTACACTTGGCATTCCTGAAGTTGTTGATACACGTGGAGCTGATCGCAGTTGGAGAATGAAAGAACTTGATAATGTCAGAATCATTGATTTTGATACCAACCTTGCTATTGAAGTGTTATCGCTTTCTAGCACGGGCTTAACTCTTTATGCTCCAAACATTTCGGATGATGTTGAATCACGTCGTGCTAAGTTGATTTTAACCAAAGACATCAGTTTTGAAATCGAATATCAAATTGTACGATCTGAAAATGGCGTTATTGCAGCTACTATCGTGGTGAGTGATGAATCAAGAGAAACCTTAAGACAGTTTCTATTCTCTATGCATAAATCAAAATATTCATACCTTTACGAACATCAAGCTAACCCATCTAAAGATGAAGAAGATAACATCTTAAAAATAAACCCTTAATAGGTGATTCTAACCTTTGTGTTGGTTAATAATAAGCGTCGTTATACACCTAATCTAGGATGTTATAGTCACTAAATTATTTTGTTAAGACTAATTGTTATCTCTTAGCTCTATCTTTCCTTCTTTCTTCTTTCTTCTTTCTTCACTCTTTTCTTCTTATCTAGCTCTTGTCGTTATTTAGCACTTGTTCCTCGACAAGCAAGACAGCTGTTCAATACCACTTCCTGAAATCACGTAACATTAAAATCAACTTTTAAGCTTTGGGCTAAAGCCTTAGTGAAGTCATTGTCGGCTTTAGCTTGGACTAAGATACACAGCTCATCTCCAACAGGCGTAAAGCGATAGTAACTGAATAATAAGTTATTACTTCTTGGGGATATTTTGATGTGATGCTCTGTCATGCTAAGTAAAATAGCAGCATTTTTTTCTAAAATACCGGTTTCAAATTCACTGCTATGTAAAATCCCAGCATCCATTAAAGTGAGAATACTTGAATAGGGCAGGCCAAACTTTGAAAGGCCGACATTTACAGTCGATGTCTTTCTAAAATACTGCTGTATCCCACCTTGAATTCGGTAACCGTTCAATAGTTTATAACGGGTTTCGGTGTTTAATTTAACTGACATCCCCAGCGCTTTTTCAAGTATTTGCGCTTCACGTTGCGTGAGCTGCTTTAAAATAGCTAATGTTCTGAGACTAAACTTACCTGGTTTGACTATTTCACTGGCAAGGATCCTTGCCCACAAATCCTGCATTCTGCGAGAGCTGATTTGTTCAGCCATTTGAAAGAATTGATAACTCCAGTCTGGGTCAAGGTCTTCACCTGTTACATCTGAAGGGGTGTAATTGAGCGCGAGTGAAAAAATTGTTTCTAAATTTAATTGATGCAAAATCTGATTTTTTTGTAATCTGAATTGCGAACGTTCACCGATAGATGCTTGAGATGGACGGTATTCCTCTTCACTTGCTAAACCGAGCATTTTACCAAGTAATAGTGCCTTTTTACGTGCAGAAACGCCTGCATTTGTTTTGTCAGCTTGTTTTGGATGATTCTCTGCCATTATTGCTCTCTTAGCCCAAGTACTTGACTGGGTTATATCGTACCATCATTTATTTTAGTTGATTTGCCCCAATTTGTTTCGTTTCCTGGCTGAGGCATTGACGGAATATTTAACGATAATATCAATGAACATAACGCAAACAACACACCGATCATAAATACCCATTGTGGTGAGCTTAACCATAAAATACCCAGTAAGGCTGGAATGATGACAGCAGCAATATGATTAATGGTAAAACTGACTGACATGCTTGCAGCAATATCTTTAGGGTCTGCAATTTTTTGAAAGTACGTCTTCATAGCAATAGCCATAGCAAATAGTAGGTGGTCGATAACATACAAAGCTGCTGCAACTTTTGCGTGCTCTACAAAGGCGTAGCTAGCAAAGACAATGATAAGCCCGACATACTCGATAACAAGAGCATTTCGTTCGCCAATTCGTCCAATAAAACGACCAATAGCTGGAGCAAAAAAGAGATTAACAACGTAATTTATTAAGAATAATGCGGTAATTTCTGAAACCGAGTAGCCAAATTTTTCCACCATCATGAACCCAGCAAATACCATGAAGATTTGTCTTCTGGCACCAGATAAAAATGTCAGTGCATAGTAAAGCCAGTATCGTTTTCTAAAGATAAGTTTCTTATGCTGCGGCTCAGCGATTTCAAACCTTGGGTAATAGAAAGCCATGATTAAGACAGCTATTAATCCCAATGTGCCAATGATGCCATACATCCAAACATAGTCGAGTTTCATCCAGCTCATCACCTGCCAAATACTACCATAGCCCATCAGTGCTGCAGCTGATCGCCACGCTAATGCTTTACCTAAAAATCCAGCCGTATCTTGCTTATCTACCCATTGTAATGTGAGCGATTGGTTAATGGTTTCAAAGTAATGGAAGCCAATCGACATCAGAACTGTGGTGAGATATAAGCCCAGCACAGAAGGAAAAAAGCCTGTGATGGCAATCCCGATGGATAAGACAGCGAGTGAGATTAATGCAAAAGATTGTTCACGAATAAGTAATAAAACGAAAATAGCGGTGAAAGCTAAAAACCCTGGCACTTCGCGCAAGCTTTGAAGCATTCCTATTTCAGCACCACTAAATGCCGCTTTCTCAATAACAAAATTGTTGAGAAGCGCTTGCCAGACAGCAAAAACCATCGACATAACGAAGGTCATCCACAATAAAAGCTGCTGAGGGTTCTTACTCGAATGGGCTGGCATAAGGCTATTTTCCTGAATTTAATCCATTAAACGCATGGTTACACAGTTTGCAATTTTACGCCAAGTGTAAATCTATTGTAAATGAGGTTGCAAAAATAAATGTAAATTTTAATGCAAATGATTATCATTTGGGGTATTGTGTTGCCGTAATAACAAAGCACGCAATTATTGTGGAGAATGAGATGAGCAAAAAGTTAACGCTGTTGGCAGTATCTATAGCGAGTGTAATTGGGTTAGGTGCAACAAATGTGGCACATGCAGCAATATCGGCTGATGATTTAGCTAAAGCAATAGCAAAGCAAGAAGCTGAAATTGCGGCACTTAAGCAACAATTACAAGAATTGGCTAAGCAGCAATCTCTTCAGAGTGAATCTCAAAAGCAAATTGAAGTGGCTCAACACGAGCAACAAGTAGCAGTTAAACAAGTCAGTGAAACGGTGTCACAAGCGGAAGAGCGTTACAGTAAATTCTCATTCAAGTCTTATGGTTCAGCCAACTTCACCAGTGATGAATACTTCGATAATGTTCAAGACACGACGCCAGAAAGAAGAAATCGTTTTGATTTAGAACGAATAGTCACTGAGTTTGGTTATCAATTTAACGATGCATGGAGCATGGAAGTTGAAATTGAATATGAGCACGGCGGAACAGGGGCTGCGCTCGAATATGATGGCTTTGATGAGTTTGGTGAGTTTGAAAACGAAACAGAAGCAGGCGGTGAAGTCGTCGTTGAAAAAGCTGAAATACGTTATCGCCCAAGTGATGCTTTCGGGGTTAAATTCGGTAATATCCATTTGCCAATCGGCTTAACTAGCACTCTACATAAACCTAATCAATATCTCACTGTATTACGCCATAAAAGTGAAGCGGCGATGATCCCTGCTGTATGGAATGAAAACGGTATTGGCGTTTATGGTGAAATCTCTGATTTTCATTATCAAGCACAGCTCGTCAGTGGCCTTAACTCTGAATATTTCAGAACTTATGATTGGGTTGCATCTGGCCATCAAACGCGCTTTGAGCACGTAAACGCGGATGACTTAGCATTTGCAGGCCGATTAGATTACGGCAATTTCAAAACCGGTAGCGCAATTGGTGTGTCTTATTATTACGGTAATACCTCAGGCAACCGCAACAAGAGTAACAAGCTAAATGTTGATGGCACGTTGAGCATTGTGACAGCATCAGCAGCCTTTGTTGAAGGCCCATGGGTGCTTCGTGGTCAGTACATGTATGGCACATTAAGTGATACTGATGCGATCACTCAAGCCAACAAAACCACCCCTGGTTTACGTCCTGGAAACTTCGCTCAGTTAGGGTCTAAATCTCAAGCATTTTTTGTTGAAGCGGGCTTTAAGCTTGATGATTATCTCGATATCCCAATGACAGTCTTTGCCAATATCGATTATTCAAATCCATTAATGGAAGTAGAGAGCGGCACTGCAACTAAGCGTTATGAAAACACGTGGAGCAGTATCGGCGTTAACTATTTCCCAATCCCTGAAATTGTCATTAAAGCCGAAGGTGGTTTACAGCAAGTCGCTGTTGCCAGTATTCCAGATACCAACTTTTTTGCCTTAGGTGTGGGTTACCAATTCTCGCTTTAATGCAGGTGTAAAGGCTGACTGCTTTAACGGCATTCAGTCAACAAGTTTTAGAAATGAACGTGCTGAAGTTAGTCAGCAAATATTATTGATTTAAATGGAGTTTTACATGAATTTTAAGTATACAGCGATTGCATTAACTTTAATGGGTACATTGGCAGCATGTGGCGGTTCTGGCTCAGATTCGAGTGACACAGGAACAACGGATCCTGTTGTACCTGAAACGGGCTTCACTTTCGCTGCAACTGAGATGGTCACTAATTTAACTGATGATGTGATTGTTGCTGGATATGCTGATTTAGCGGCACAAGGTGATGCACTGTTACTGGCTACCCAAAAGCTATTAAATTCAACGTCTCAAGCTGATTTAGTCGCTGCACAAGATGCATGGAAAGCGGCTCGTAAACCTTGGGAACAGGGGGAATCACACATTTTCGGTCCTGTTGATTCATTGAGTATCGATCCTCATTTAGATAGCTGGCCTTTAAATACCACAGATCTTCAAACTCAGCTGGATAACAGCAATGGTTTTGACGCTGAAACAATTAAAAGCTGGAACGATGATGTTCAAGGTTTCCACACTATTGAGTTCTTGTTATTTGGTGACGGTGTTAATGACAACACTAAGTTAATTAGTGAGCTAACTACAGCTGAACGTGAATACGTGATTGCGTTATCAGAAGTTTTCCGCGACTACGCAGTGCAACTTGATGATGCTTGGCAGGTTTCTCATAACCCACAAGATACTAACGCATTACCATACGCTGACTTATTAAAAACACCTGGCAGCGACAGCAATACCATTTATTCATCAGAGCTTGCTGTTATTGAAGAGTTAATTAACGGCATGATTGGGATTGTTGATGAAGTGGGTAACGGTAAAATTGCCGATCCATTCGGTGACTCACTTGCCAATGCAGATACGTCAAAAGTTGAATCTCAATACTCTTGGAATTCATTAACCGACTTTGCTGACAACATTCAAGGTGTTCGCAATGTGTACCAAGGTGAGTTTATTGGCGGTGCTGACAAGCAAGGCATTATCGACTTTGTTGCCGCTGCAGACAGTGATTTATCAGTGCGTATTGCAAGTGAAATCGATGATTCAATCCTAAAGATTCAGGCGATTTCTGGCAGCAACAACATGCCATTCCGTCAAGCGATTTTAGATGAGGATGGACGTGCTCGCATTCAAACGGCAGTGACCGCATTAACAACCTTACAAGCCTCATTAGAGTCAGATGTTATTCCACTATTATCTGAGTGGAATGCCCAGTAATTTCTATTAAATAACAATAGCGCTACTGATACTGAGCCAGTGTCAGTAGCGCGATTTGATGACATTGATGAAGTTGGCCGTAAGAGCATGACAAGTCAAATAAAGTGTTTTGAACACCGTCGGTAGAGATACCGGTCTTGATATAAGAGTGTCTAAGATGAGCAAGTATCCCAAAGCTGTTAACGCCCCTAATTCTCCTAGTTTAAATGGTAAAACCTTACTGGCCTCCATTGTCAGTGTACTCATGTTATCTGCCTGTGGTGGCAGTGGTGATGATGAAACCCCGACAGTAACCGAGCCTCCAGTTGTCATCTACCCTGACTTTACTGATATTACTGCCAGTGGTGGTGATACCACTACTTATGATGCGGGTAATTCAGGCCATGGTTTTTCAACGCCTTCACCCAATTTAACCGAAGTCGATTTAGCCCTGCATCTCGAAGGTGACGCTAATTTTGAGATCTCGTTTACCACAGCACCCAATGAACAGCATCCAGAACAAGATGGCTTAGGTCCAGTATTTAACAATGCAGATTGTAATTCTTGTCACCAACGTGACGGCCGCAACTCAACCCCATTTTTAGCGGCAGATGAAACACGGGTTAAATTAGGCTCTGATGCGGGTATTTTTTTACGTATTAGTAAAACTCCCGATGAAGAGTGTATTACCCCTACTGCGGATAACGACTATTGTGCGCCGATTGCAGTCCCTGATTTTGGCGGGCAGTTATTTCACCGTGGCGTATTAAAAGCACGTGCTGACTGGCAGGATAATGCTTTTGGTGGTCAAGCGGATGTGTACTTGTCTTATGAGCGCAGTGCAGTGACTTATAGCGATGGCACTAGTGTCGAATTGAAAAAGCCAATTTTTGAAGTCGAGAATCCTTATGATGCCCCAGGTGAAACTAAGCAAAGCGCTAACGTCACGTCCAATCTACTCCAAGATGACGTGTTAATGGGCTGGCGAAATGGCATGCCTGTTTTTGGATTAGGTTTACTTGAAGCGATCCCTGAAGCAGATATTTTGGCCCTTGCAGATGAAAATGATGCGAATGACGATGGCATATCTGGCCGTCCAAACTGGGTGTTTGATGCTATTAAAGACCGTAACGGCGATGAAACGCCAGTATCACTAGGGCGTTTTGGTTGGAAAGCGAATACCCCAAGTGTCAGAGTGCAATCTTTAGGTGCACTTCGCGGTGATATTGGCATTACTAATCCATTATTCCCTGATGAAAGTGTTGTTGGCACCAGCTTGCATGACTCTTACTTAACTCGTACCGGTTTTGTTGATACTGGTAGTGATGAAAATGGGGCGCCAGAGGCGGATCAGGCCTTTAGTGACGCAGTGGTATTTTATGCTGAAACATTAGCGGTACCGGCAAGACGTAATGTCGATGATAGTGATGTGCGTGAAGGCGCACGTTTATTTACACAAGTTAATTGTAGTGGCTGTCACACACCAAGCTTTACCACTAAAACGGTAGGCGATATTGGTGGTATTGAGATAATAGATTCGCTCAAGGGACAAGTCATTTACCCATTCACCGATATGTTATTACATGATATGGGTGATGACTTAGCCGATGGTCGCCCTGACTTTTTAGCCAATGGTAATGAGTGGCGCACGCGTCCTTTATGGGGCTTAGGCTTAACGCAAACCGTTAACCCGCAAGCGGGCTTTTTACATGATGGCCGCGCAGCCACAGTGGAAGAAGCCATTTTATGGCATGGCGGTGAAGCAAGTAATAGCAAAGAGGCCTTTATGGCACTAACTAAAGCTGAGCGCGACCAGTTAGTATCATTCTTAATGTCGCTATAACTTTTAAACCCGCAGTTGCCATAATCAACAATTTTAAATTGCTGATTTGAAAAAATTAAGTGGATAACTCATCAGAGTTATCCACTTTTTTGTGAGCCACTCAAAAGTCTTAACTATTAATAGTCGATGTTGCTAATTTGGCGTGATCTGATCCATGTAATTATATTTCGCTTTCTATTAAGATTAGATGTAATAGCATGGTTGGATAAAATCTTGCTGAGTCGTTAACGGTTTAATAATCGTAACTGCTGTTTCTTTATTATCGTCGAGGTGAACGTGAGCAATATTCTAATTATTTATTCAACTGTCCACGGTCAAACCCGTAAGATTTGCGATTACATGCAAGACAAGCTCACCGCAGCTGGTGAAACCGTCACCCTCGCAGCACTTGAAGATAAGCCTGATTTAACTGCATTTGATAAAGTGTTTATCGGCGCCAGTATCCGCCACGGCAAGCACCGACCTGAGCTGTATCAGTTTGCTGCGAGCAATAAAGCGATACTTGATAGTAAACCCAACGGATTTTTCTCGGTGAGTTTGGTCGCCAGAAAACCAGGTAAAAATACACCAGATACCAATATGTACATGCAGGCATTTTTAAAACAAAGTGAATGGCAACCTAAGGTTTTAGAAGTGTTTGGTGGCAATTTAGATTATCAATTTTATGGCCCGATGGATCGCAATATTATTCGCTTCATCATGTGGCTCACTAAAGGTCCAACCGATCCAAATACCAAAGTTGAATATACTGACTGGGCGAAGGTAGATAACTACGTCGCGCAAATTCAGTCAGCGTAAATAAGTTTAAAGCCAACAATGTACTTGTTGGCTTTATTGATTAAATGACTTGCATTATTAAGCCATACAGCACTTAACCCTAAATGAAGAACCAAGCCCTTAGTTAGGAATGCAACAAGGAACAATATGAGCCTAAAATCATCAAAATTTGTCAAGCTGATATCAGAGAAACTTCATGTCATTGTCGTGGCCTTGAGTGTGTTTCTAGTGGTGACAAGTCCATGGATATTAATCGGTAGTCGTTTGCGCGCCAAAGCGAGTATTTGGGACAGCTTGCATGTTTACCTGGGGCTAGTTGCGGCAGTATTTGGTTTACTTTTTTTATTGAAAAACTTACTCAATGGCCATTGGCGTCAATTTTTCCCATGGCTTAAGTTAGATTTTTCGCAATGTGTTGATGAAATAAAGCAATTGAAGCACGGCAAGTTGCCAAGCTCTGGCGGTAAAGGGATTTTCAGTATTGTTGAAGGTATCGGCCTGCTGTTAATGGCGCTAGTGAGTATTACGGGTATTGCTTGGTTTATTGTTCAAGGAACCAGTGATGCACTAATGTGGCGTAAGTATCACATTATGTTCGCTCAAGGTTTTGTTGGCTTCTTAGCAATACATATTGTATTTGCTGCGTTTCATATTATTGATATGGTGCGAAACTCTTAAATTGCTTGAGATGGTTCGAGTTGTTATATAAGAAAGAAACAAAAAGCCCGACTTTATATTGATAAAGTCGGGCTTTTTACTGTCTTAATCAGCGCTTCAATTTATATTGGAGCGCTTATGACTGAATGAGTTACTTCTTTTCTAACGCTAAGTAATTCATTACATCAATTAAATCACCTAAGGTCGCCATTTCGTTCATGTTGATAGCGTACTTATCATTAACGATAAATGTAGGAACACTTTGTACTTGGAACATGACTTGCTGTTGACGCCATAGTGCTAGCTTCGCATCAGTTGCGTCGCTATCTGCAATTTTGTCATAAGTTTCAGCATCAACGCCGTTTGCGGCAAATACGTTTTTGATGTCGTCACGGTTGTTAATTTCTGGCTCGTCATGGCTGTGGCCTGGAGCACTATGGTCGTGATGACCACCTTCGCCTTGAATCGCTTGGAACATCGCTGAGTTTAATACTTTTTCATTACCCACCTCATGGATAACAGCTAATGCGCGCATAACTTCAGTACCAATTTCGCTGTTCATAAAATCAACGTGCTTAGTTTCGAAGCCAATCTCTTTATTCAAGTTACCTTTGATTTCTGGCAGGTATCTAGTTTCCATGTTGTAACAGTTATGACAGTAGAAAGAAAAGAACTCAGAAATCTTAGGTTCGCTAGATGCTGGGCCATCAGAAATTTTAGTGTAATGCTGACCTTCAACAAATTTAGATGGAAGAACAGCAACTGTTTCTACAGTTTTTTCAGCAGTGACTTCAACAGCTTTTTCAGCAGTGACTTCAGCAGGTTTACCACAGCCAGTAAGGGCGATTGTGAATGCCGCAAGTGCCATAGTAAATGCAATAGGTTTAATCTTAATCATTTCAGCCTCAATAAAAGTGTCGCGTTACCCACTGGTAGTTGCGATGAATCTTAAAATAGTCTTAATTAAGCCAATACTTAATTGCCTTAATATTAACAAGAATTATGACCTAAACGATGATTTATTTCAGGGATAAATATGTGATGTAATACGGCTTTCTTATAAAAATAACTAGGTACAAAGTGGGGCGCTACCCCGCTTTAGATCGTAAAGTTTGCCATGCCTCACAAACTTGTCGAAACTGCTGCGCATCTCCGCCTGGGCGATCGGGGTGAAGTTTTAGTGCCAGCTTACGCCATTGTTTACGAATATCTTTATTCGTGGCGCTTGCATCTAACTCAAAAATACTCAGTGCATGGCTGTCATGCATTAATACTTGATTGACGCCAATATATTCTTGATAACTCGACCAAAAGGACTCCAGCATTTCTTTCACCACATTGGCACAGGTATCGTATTGCTGCCAATCAAGATAATACTCTTTTAATGCGGCATCATGATGTTGTTGCTTGGCAATATCGTGAGGCAAAATTCTGAAAATTTGAATATCCATCGCTTGCACTTGAAGCCATTGGTTAGGCAATAACAAACTTTGCAATTCAAACAAGGCATTCATCAATAAGAAGTTGCGTTTAAAGAGGTCTTTTTCTGGTTCGGGATCAAGGTTATGCATTAAGCCTTTTTGCTGTAGTTCACTGGCTAAATGATGGACTTTCCAGCTCTGACATGAACTTTGCAGTAGGGTGAGAAGGGGCCATATCAGTGGATTATCACTTTTTAAAGATAATCTATCTGTGTCGGGCTGTTGACGAAGTCGTGCATCATTTGCTGCAAGCATAGTGTTGGTTTCGCTATGAATTGGCATTAAATTTACTATGCCACAGACATGAAAGGAGTCAATGATGTTTTTTTGTTCAATGTGCGAAACAGTGTCAATGTTCATTTTGTTTAACAAATATGACGATAAACCGTATTCCTCACAGACAAACTATCCTTATTTGGTATAAAATTCGCCGCAATAAAAATGATAGGGGCCAAAACCAATGACAGATAAACATTACATCAGTGCACAACAGCTACTGGAAGATTCTTTTAAACTTGCAGCGCAGGTTTATGACAGTGGCTTCAGACCACAATTTATTGTCGGTATCTGGCGTGGTGGCGCTCCAATTGGTATTGCTGTGCAAGAGTTCTATGATTTCAAAAATGTCGAAACCGATCATATTGCAGTCAGAACCTCTTCTTACTATGGCATTGGTACCGACAAACAAAGTAAAAAAATCAAAGTACATGGCTTACATTACATCATTGAAAATGCCAACGCAGATGACGGTTTATTGATTGTTGATGATGTCTTTGATTCAGGTCGTAGTGTTGATGCATTAATCGATAAACTGCAAAAGTTCATGCGTAAGAATATCCCTACTGATATTCGTGTGGCTTGCCCTTACTACAAACCAAAGAACACCGCAGTAGATTTAAAGCCTGATTACTTCATTCACGAGTCTGAAGAGTGGTTGGTTTTCCCGCATGAAGTATCGGGATTAAACCCGCAGGAAATCGCTGAAGGTAAAAGTGATTTTAAGAATATTCAGCATTTGTTTAAGTAAAAGCCACGAAACTGGTTATTTTTTGCTAAACTAGCAAGCTGAACAGTGCGTCAATGATAGTGACATACACGTGAATTTAGTCCGTGTTTAGCTACTATCTTGATGCATTTTTTATTACCTAGAAAAAGATAAACATTGATTATGAGTTCTGTAGAAATATTTTCGCCAGCATCAACTGTAACTAAGCCGACTGAAAAGAAACAGTTAGAGCTACTCGCACCTGCAAAAAATGCTGACTATGGTATCGAAGCCATTCGTCACGGTGCAGATGCGGTTTACATTGGTGGCCCAGCGTTTGGCGCGCGCCATAATGCGGGTAACAGTGTTGAAGATATTGCTCGTTTAGCAGAATTTGCTCATCGCTATCATGCGCAAGTGTTTGTTGCGCTTAATACCATCTTAATGGATGACGAAATTGAGCAAGCACAAAGCTTAATTTGGTCGTTATATGAAGCAGGCGTGGATGCGCTGATTATTCAAGATATGGGTTTGCTGCAATTGGATTTACCGCCAATTGCAATGCATGCCAGTACTCAAATGGATAATCGTACGCCTGAAAAAGCGGTGTTTTTAGAACAGGTAGGCTTCTCGCAAGTGGTGTTAGCCCGTGAGTTAAACTTACCGCAGATTAAGCAAATTGCTGATACAACAAAACTTAAATTAGAATACTTTGTCCATGGCGCATTATGTGTCAGCTACAGCGGTTTATGTAATATCAGTCATGCCTTTTCTAATCGCAGTGCTAACCGTGGTGAGTGCTCACAAATGTGTCGTCTTCCTTGTGATTTGTCTACTCGTGATGGTGAAGTATTAGCTGAAAATGAGCATTTATTATCCCTTAAAGATAATAACCAAACTGAGAATTTAGAAGCTTTGATTGATGCTGGCGTGACGTCATTTAAAATTGAAGGTCGCTTAAAAGACATCAGTTACCTCAAAAATGTCACCGCACATTATCGTCAACAGCTTGATGCGATTATTGATCGCCGTAGTGATCTTGAGTCAATGTCTCATGGTCGCAGCGAATTTACTTTCACACCTGATCCTGAAAAAAGCTTTAACCGAGGTAAAACAGATTACTTTATTAATCAACGCACTGCCTTAATTGAGCATTTTAGTTCACCCAAATACATTGGTGAAAAGGTCGGTACTATTGTGGGTGTTGGCCGAGACTTTATTAAAGTCGACAGTGCAAAAGCCGGTAAAACCATTGAGTTTAATAATGGTGATGGCTTGTGTTTCTTCATTGATGGCTATCAGAAACAACGCTTGTCAGATAATAAAACCAAAGGCTTACGGGTTAACCGCGCCGATGGTAACACTTTATTTTTAACTGACGTCAGCAAAGATCTAAAAGTGGGTGTGGAGTTATTTAGAAACTTCGACCATCAGTTTGATGCGTTATTATCAAAAGACTCTGCCAGTCGTAAAATTATGGTTGATATGGTGTTAGATGATACCGAACAAGGTATTGCCTTAACGGTGTCGGATAACCATCAACACACTGTGACAATTGAACTTGAGTGGGCCAAAGAGGCTGCAAAAGATTATGCCAAAGCGGATGCGAATTTACGGACTCAGTTAGGTAAATTAGGTAACAGTGATTACCGTTTAAACCAGTTGCAAGTTAATTGCGCTAATCGTTGGTTTTTACCGGCTTCAGTGATTAATGGTTTACGCCGCGATGCGATTGCAGCTTTTGATGAAGCACGTATTAATGGTTATCAACGGCCTCTTAGAGGCGAGCATGATAAAGAAGCGCGTTTCCCGCAAAAGTATTTAAGCTTTTTATCTAATGTGGCCAATGATAAGTCTCGTGAGTTTTACGAGCAGCATGGCGTAATCCAAATGGAAGATACTTACGAGAAAAACCAAGTACTAACCGATGCACCATTAATGGTGACTAAGCATTGTTTGCGCTACAGTTTCAACTTATGTCCTAAAGAAGTTGAAGGGATTAAAGCCGACCCTATGGTGTTAGATATTGGTAAAGATAGATTGAAGTTAGTCTTTGATTGTCAGAAATGTGAAATGATGATTGTTGGCTCAAACCAATTAGTAAAACAGTAATTTTATTGATTAAAGATAAAAGTGCTCAAAATGAGTGCGAAATAGACAATGTTCGCGTAAACTGCGCGACCTTAATTTAAGCTGAGTTCAGCTAGGAAAAACCGAATAATGAGCAAAAGTAAGAAGTACGATTTTAGAGTATTAGCAGTTGGCGATACTTTTAAAACAGAAATCACTCGTCGTATGAGTGCAACTAAAACAATCGTGTCAAAAAGCCATGATGGCTTTACAACAGAAGATGAAGCTGTTGCATGGGGTCAAAAAGAGCTAACAGCCTTTATGACTACACAAGTTGAGCGTAATAAACGTAAAACTGAAAAGAAAATTAAAGCTAAATCAATTGCTGATGCCATTGCCGCAGAAGCATTAACTAATGAGTCTAGTGAAATTGATTTGACAGATTCAGCGGATGAGCTTGAAGATTAACAGTTAAAATAATACAGTAATACAACATTTTGGTGACATAGTTGCTGTATTTCTGTTTGAATTAACTACGTTTCACCTTTCAGCACCAATACCAAGGATGATTTCGGTATGAAAGCTAGCGCTACCCTAATAATATCTGGGGGGCTGTTGTTATTGAGCCCTTCAAATAATGTAGTGGCCAAAGAGCCACCACCATACATTAACGCCATAACAGCTAATTCAGATGCTGGTGGCGGTTCTGAAGAAAAACAGCTTTCAATCTTTTCTAATAAAGTGTCATTTGAGCTGCCTGTCGGTTGGAAAATGGCCTTTAATTCAGAAAAAGGCAATATGTATAAAGCTGAGTTTGTTCCTGCCGGTGAATCCCTCAATGATTGGTCTGCTTTATTCTGTATTCAAGGATTTGAAGGCTTGGCAACCGATATTGATAGCACTCAATTTCTTAATCGTTTTGCTGATACCTATAAAGATTCTTGCCAAGGCAGTGTGACGTATGAACAGCTTGGTACGACGCAAATTGGTGGCAAAGAAGCCGTTCACGGCATTATCGGCTGTACCAATATGAAGAATATGTATGGCGGTGCGACTGCGAGAACTCGTCAGGGTGAAATTGGCTATTATGCGGTACTAAAAGATACAGAAGATTTGTATCTGCTACATAAATCGATGAGAGGGGAAGTATTTAATGAATCTAACCCACCACTTAATGGCTCAAATCATCGTGATTTCATTTCTAAAATGCTGCAACTTAAATTTCAGCGTTAAGCACTCGATATAGAGACTATTCTAAGTCGTGCTCTGTTTTATTATTTAAGCCATTCCCCTAGCGCAGGTCTCATTGCGACACATTCATATTATTCAACCCTTATAACTAAGCGTTGAATAATATGAATGATCTTCATTCTTTATATTAAAAAGTAACGTTAACCAGTTATAATGCAGCCAATTGTTATATGGACTTGCATTTAAGCAAACATAACAATGTTATATAACCTCTAATGAGAGTTATTTATAGTCAATTTTTTGTGGTGCCTATCGGCGTTTATCAATAGATAAGCAGCTAAGGGATAATCGGGAAACTAGTGAGAATCTAGTGCTGCCCCCGCAACGGTAATGGTGAGAACTGAGTGCGTAAGCTTGTTTGCTGATAATTAACCAGCAAAAGCGACGTTAAAAATTCAGCTTCGTTTGTCATGATACATGGCATCAACCTGAGTCCGGAGACCGGCCCAAAAAATGATTTTGAGATTTCGGTGGGCAGATCTCGAAATGTAGCCTTTTTTCGTCATTGTGAATGCTATAGCGCTTATGCGTGCTATTGGGATCACAAGATGCTTTATGCTGCGGCAACTATGCCCCATTTTTCCTTTTAGGAGTTAAAGGTAAATGGGTACTAATCCAACAAAAATCGCAACAGCACTTAGCTTAGTATTAAGCTTTTCAGCTGCCTCTATTGCTTCAATGTCTCTTGCTACATCAGCTTATGCTGAAACGACTGACAAGATTAAACCAGACGAAACCATTGTGGTTATTGGTCGCAGTGAAGCTAACCCATTAAATATTGCCGCGAATGTCAATGTTATCGATCAAATTGATATCGAAATGAGCGGTGCGGTGAGTTTAACGGATTTACTTCGCAGTCAAGCGGGTATTCAAGTTTCTGACAATAACTCAGGTACTGTGTTTGCCATGCGTGGTTTTACTGCATCACAAGCTGCGAGTAATACTCTGATTTTAATTGATGGCCGTCGATTGAATAATATCGATATTTCAGCTCCTAGTATTAATGCTGTACCGTTAAACCAAGTTGAGCGCGTAGAAGTATTGTATGGCAGTGCAGGTGTACTTTATGGTGATCAAGCCGTAGGTGGTGTTATCAATATCATCACTAAAGCGCCTAACGGTACAGGTGGCGGCTTTGAGCTTAGCGGTGGTAGCTTTGATACTTATGAAGCTAAAGGCGATATCTCTGGGGCGATTAATGACGCATGGCGTTATTACTTAGCGGCGAGTTATAACCAAAGTGACAACTATCGCGATAACAATGAAAGCGAAACCGGCTCTGTTTTAGGTCGCTTACAATACCAATCTGATAAACAGCAGTTTTTTGTTGAAGCCAACTACTTTGATGATAATCGTCAAGCGCCAGGAGCGTTAACGCTTGAGCAATTCGAAAGTGATCCAAGTCAAGCCGCTGCATTCACTGATGATGATTACACCCATGAAATGACCACAGCGCTTCGCAGTGGTTATGAGTACCAGTTAAACAAAGAGTGGGCATTGGTCGCAGACTTAACCTATTCAGATACGTTAACCACTAACTTCCTCTGGGGCAGTGCTGGGCGTATTGAACGCAATTTATTGAGCTTCTCACCTAAAGCCACAGCTAACTATCAGCTTGAACAAGGCGATCTAGATATTGTTGCTGGGATTGATTTAAGTGTTGGTGAGGCAGATTTTGATTTGGCTTACACTCAAAGAACTAACGAGCAAAAAGTCGCGAGCATTTATGCTCAAGCTTCTGTGCCGTTAACGACGACGTTATCTTATGTCGTGGGTGGTCGTTACAGTGAAGTGACCGATGATTTAACCGATCAAACTTTATACCCAAATGGTGTTGAGCTTGATAACGATGCACATGCATTTGAGTTAGGTTTAAATTACCGCCCAAGCCTTGAAAATCGTTTTTATATTCGTGCCAATGATAATTTCCGTTTCGCCAAGGTGGATGAACAAGCTTATACGCCAGTGACGACGATTGGGCTTGATCCACAAACAGGCCGCTCTTATGAAGCAGGCTGGGATTGGACCACCACAACCCAAACATTTAAGTTAAATACGTACCGTCTCGATTTAGAAGATGAAATTGTCTTCGACGGTGGCCGTACAGATGGTCCCCAAGGCGGTGGTGCTAATGTTAATGCTGATGCATCACGCCGATATGGTGTTAATACTAGCTACGATATTCAATTATCTGCAGATTGGTTATTAGGGGCATCGTATGAGTATATCGATGCTGAATTCACCGAAGGCGAAAACGAAGGTAAGGCTCTGTCTTGGGTAGCGAAACACAATGGCCGTACGCACTTAAGTTATGATATTGCTGCAGAGTGGCAAGTGTTTGTTGAAGGTATATACACTGGCGAGCGTTTCATTGAAGGGGATAACGGTAACGTTGATCCTAAGTTATCTAGCTATGTATTAGCGAACTTAGCGCTGAACTACACTCGTGATAATTGGTCTGCGAGTTTACGTGCTGATAACTTATTAGATGAAGAATATGTCAGTGCCGGTTATTACTCGGCTTGGGGCAACGGTTACTACTCAGGTAATGGCCGCTCAATTCGTTTGACTGCAGGATACCGCTTCTAAAGCTTGTTTGTTTAATACACAGTTATGCTTAGGCATAGCAGTGTAATTGACTAAAAACCTAAAGCCGACAAATTGCTTGTCGGCTTTTTGTTTGATTACGGATTAATTACTTGACCTTAGTGCCGCTTATGTGGATAAATTCCCTACTAGATATATAAAAATGATTAAAGGGAAGCAGTACAATATGACCTACCTTGAGCAACAAGTGCTAACTCAAGTCAAAGCCATTATTGGCAACGAAGAGCAGGTGATCGGTCGACGCGGTATTTTGATCCCTTTAAAGAAAGCACTTATTAATGAAGCTGATATTCGTATTCTCATTGATATTGTTTCAAGTGATCCTGCTTTAGCAGCCCATTTATTATGGCGCAGTAATACCGCTCAAGCTGGTGGTATTATTTCGACTAAAAACCGCAGTATCAAAGATGCGCTTATCCGTTTAGGCCAAGTTAATATCTACCGTTATGCTTTCTCATTCTATTTAAAAGAACGTTTAGATGAACTAAAAGAGCCTTATAGTAAATTGGTAAAAGGTTACTGGACGTTAACAGAGAATATTGCTGTTGATGCGGTTCAACATTTACGTGATATTGAAGAAAGTGACCAACCCATAGACATCGACGCTGATGAAGTGCAAACATTGGCGCTATTCAGTGTCTTTGGCCAAGTGATTACTTTAAGTGCGTTTGCATTTTTGAATGATGCTTCAGAGAAAGCGATTGCATTGCAAGTGATCAAAACCTTAATTGATACTCAGCAGCAAAGTTTGTCTATTGAAGCTTTTGAAGCATTAGGTTTAGATGATGACTTACGTAACGAATTTATGGTCGCCCATAATATTAATCAAACAGATAATCCTAACTCGGCAGGCATGGTGTTAAGGCATGTGCTTGCCAAGCGTAATGTATTGATAAACCCTCTTGCTGAGTTTGAATAACCTTCAGTAAGAGTGAATATAAAACCTTCAAACAATTATGCCACTCAATGAGTGGCATTTTTATGTGTTAACTTTCGTATGATGGAAGCCTCAGCTTTAGTGTTGCTGACTTAAACGTTGTAATTTCAAGCCTTCAGCAGCCACTAAGGTTAACCACTTTTGGATTAATGTGGTATTGGCAGCATTACGACGATAAGCCGCAAATAGTGGTCGCTTTAACCCTTCAGCGCCTAATTTAACTGAAGCAAGGTTTAGCCCATGGCTTTCGTTGATCGACCAGCTTGGTAAGGCTGCGATGCCGTCATTGCAAGCGACACGTTGTAGTAACATTGCGGTTAAGTCACACTGCTTTTGCTCACCGGCTTCAACACCAGCAGGCTCTAAAAAGTGCTTATAAATATCCAGACGTTGCAATGGTACTGGGTATGAAATCAAAGTTTGTTTAGCTAATTGCTCTGGTTTAATAAAAGCTTCTTTTGCCAGCGGGTTTTCATTAGCCACGACTAACTTTACCTCAAAATCAAATAGGTGCTGATAAGCCAGTGCATGACCAGGGACAGGATCTGATGTGAGTACTATATCGAGTTCGCCCATTTCTAATGCATTTAATGAGTCGAAAAGATGTCGGCTTGAAAGATCAATTCTGCCATCGGGCGCAAGTTGTTTAAATGCTTCTGTTACCGGCATTAACCAACGAAAACAGCTATGGCATTCAATACCCAACTTCAGTGATTGTGACTCACTATCCAAACCCTTTTTAAGGTCTGATTCAGTCACCATGACTTTAGGTAAAATTTCTTCAGCAAGATTTAATAATCTAGCGCCTTCTTGCGTGAATGACAGCGGTTTACTCTTTCGAATAAAAATAGATGAGTTAATACGGGTTTCTAATTCTTTAATCTGATGTGATAACGCTGATTGAGTGACGAAACGTTTTTTCGCGGCACCAGCAAGGCTACCACTTTCTTTAAGCGCCATAAGAGTACGAAGGTGTCTCAGCTCTATCATATTATCCTCACATGAATTCTGTTCAACTTGCGGGTGAAATCTATTCGATTGATTAATGGCAGAGTAACACAATAAACTTCTAGACGTCCAGACGCCTGTGTAATTAATTTACATAAACGTAGGTTAATTGTTAGTTTGTTGTTTTTTTTGATATAAAAATTACAAACTTAGGCTTTTTAAGTGTTTGAAGAAAATGATAGTGAACAAGTAAATATCTGTGCTAAAGCGCTATATTCAGATGGAATTGCTTAAGAATCTTTAACAATAAGACCTAAAAAAACATTTAGCGAAGAGTTATCACCAAAGGATAAGCCGTAATAGCACAAGCTTGTGTTCAGTTATTTTACGTAAATCGACCGTATTGAATAAAGCAACTAACCATGAGTGCTTACAGCCTCAAGTGAGACCGCTGTAGTCTTAATCTATTAGGGCTGTGGCAGGCAAAGCCGCTTCAGAGTTTATTGTTAACTATATGCGTCATGTTCATTTATTATCTTGAAGTTACGCAGATTTTTATAGGTTATCTATACTCAGTCAATGTTCATAACAATACTGACGGAGTGATAATGAGCCATACTTATAAACTGATTGAACTGACAGGATCATCACCCATTAGCTCGGATGATGCAATTAAGAATGCGATTTCTGCGGCGAACAAATCTATTAAGCATATGCGTTGGTTTCAAGTAGTAGAAACGAGAGGGCATTTGGAAGAAGGCTTGATTGCCCATTGGCAAGTGACCGTCAAGGTAGGCTTTACCTTAGATCAAAGTTAATACGTTCAATAATCAATTCACTTGAGTCGTCTAAACCAAAAAGCTCAGCAGTGGTTATTTACTGCTGAGCTTAAAATTTATCCCACAACTATTTTGACTGAAGGTGTTGTGTTCAAGATGTTGTGATCAAGGTGTTGTGGTCATAATGGTAAGTCATGACCTATTTGAACAACAAGCCGTATTTATTATGCATCTCGTGGTAAGCCTTTCTCAATAGCTCGAACCACTCGCAGTGTTTTACGGCTGATTAACTCGGCATGAGCTTGTGACTGCTGTTTGAGTGCCCAGTCAATATGTTCACTGACCATGTCATCAACTTCATCAGATTGTTTGCGTGTATTAAGTGCGGACACGATATCATCATTAAAAGGTGCATTACCCAGTGCGACAGCAATATTTCTGAGCCAATTTTTATGACCGATACGTCTTATAGGGCTGCCTTCGGTTAATGACAAAAACTGCTTCTCTGACCAAGCAAATAAGGTTAATAATTCTGGCTGAATTAACTGATTGCGAATGTGGAAATCGGCTTGCTGAGTTAACGGTGCTTTGGCATTGATAGGACACACGAGCTGGCAATCATCACAACCATAAATACGGTTACCAATAGCGCGTCGAAACTCTTCAGGAATAGCACCTTGTAGTTCGATAGTTAAATAGGAAATGCATCGCCGACCATCAACCACATTATTGTCAAGAATCGCATTGGTAGGGCATGACTTTATGCAGGCTACACAAGTCTTACAGCTTTGATTGAGTGGGATATCAATCGGTAGTGGCAAGTTGATTAACACTTCACCTAAAAAAAACCAGCTGCCAGCATCGGGGTTTAGTAATAACGAATGTTTACCGGTCCAGCCCAAGCCGGCCTTTTCGGCTAGTGGCCTTTCAAGCACAGGAGCTGAATCGACAAAAGGTCTAAAATCAATACCTGTCACGCCGATTTGTTGGCAATGGGCAACAATTCTATCACCCAGTTTTTTGAGTTGTTTACGAATTAACTTATGATAATCACGGCCACCAGCGTAGCGGGAGATATAACCTAAGTTAGGATTCGATAGGTTACTGGCAAATCCAGCTTCTGGGGGTAAGTAATCCATTCTGGCACTTAACACACGTATAGTGCCTGGATGCAGCTCATGGGGGCGCGCACGCATCATGCCATGATTCGCCATATAACTCATTTCACCATGATAACCATTATCAAGCCATTGTTGCAGTTTGGGTTCTTCAGCTTTAAGGTCAGTATCTGTAATCCCTAACTGAGCAAAGCCTAATTCCTGCGCCCAGTTTTTTATTTGTAGCGAAAGCTCAGATAATTCTAGCGAAGTCATCTCACGGCTGAGACTCGATTCAACCGTTAATAATCTTGACGATTCAACAGATGGTTGACGCTCAATTTGAGTATCAGTTTTAGAATTTGGCATGCAGGAGTAACAGTGGTTTATGATGACTAAGAGTTATTATACTCGCTATCGCCTTAGGCATCATCATGAAAGTAAACTACCTGATTACGGCCTTGATTTTTTGCTCTATATAACGCCTTATCTGCTTTTTTGATTAACTCTGTCAGGTTGGTTTCATCTTTAAACGTTGCTACCCCTGCGCTTATCGTGACAGAAAGGTTTTCGCTAATATGGCTAAAATCAAATGAATGTATGTCATTTAGAATGGACTGGGCTAGGTTAATTGCAGCTTGAGATCGCGTATTGGGTAGCAGTATTAAAAACTCTTCACCACCGACACGACCGATATGACTTCTACCGGTATGACTTTTACGCGTCATAGATGAATGCTGTTCAGGCAAATGGACAATTGATAAGTTTTCTAAGCAAATTTGAGCTACAGCTTTGAGAACTTTATCGCCAGTGTCATGACCATGTTGATCATTAACGAGCTTAAAGTGATCGATATCGATAGAGATAATAGACAATGGTTGTTGGCGCTCTGACAATCGGGTAAATGCATTTTGTGCATTGCGATAAAAGCTTAATCGATTGGGTAATTGGGTTAATAAATCGGTTAATGCAAGTTGCTTTAATTGTTGAGACTTTTTATTAAAATAAAGACTAAAAATGATGAGTAATAATACGGATGCAAAGCCTAGAGCCAGCGTTAAAATTTGCAGCCTTTCATTGTCTTGTTGAATGATGAATTGTTGATCTTTCAACTCGTGATATGCCACTAACTCTGCATTTTCAGCTTCTATTTTTTCACTATCAAATTTAACCCGCATTTCTGTGCTAGCTTGATTTTCAAGGGCTTTATCTAACTTTAAATGGATTTCATACAGTGCAAGTTGCGCTTGATAAGCTTGTTGCCACTGTTCCAAAGATTCAAAAATTTCAACCTTGAGCTTAAGTAGCATTTCATGGCCACGTTTATTGTGGTTTTTATTAAAGCCGACAGTGGCTTTTTCAAGGTGAGGCAGTGCTTCCTTTGTTAACTTTAAGCCATGTTTTGCTTGGGCTTTATATAGATGTAAAAAGCTATAATGGGTATCAACCGATGGGCTAATGATGGCTTCGTATTTATATAAATAGTCTAGTGCTTGTTGATACTGTTCAAGTTGGATGAGCGCTGAGGACATATCCACAGCAACACGGGCGACAAATGTTGGGTCGCTTTGAGTTTCTTGGTAATAATTATAAATAGCTAAATAGTAATCAGCGGCTTTTTGAAATTCATCAATATCTTCAAAAGCATACGCCATGTCATTTTTGACTAGCATAACTAGAGCTATTTGATCGCTATCGCTAAAGGCTTGTTCGAGCTGGGAATAATATTTGAGAGCGGTTTCTGTTTCGCCTAAGCGGCGGTAAGTAATCGCAAGATCAAGTAAAGTTAAACGTTCTAAAGTCACTAACTTGAGCTTTTGATAACCCTCATAAGCTTGGAGTAAATTCTTAAGGGCAACGGCGAAATCACCTGTGTAGGAGGCGATTTGACCCAAGATGGAGTATGCATCTGCTGTCAGGCGCTGATCATTTATTTGCTGTGCATCAATAAGGGCTTGTTGCACCATCTGGTTGGCATCAGTAATTTCTCCTCGATAGCGAAGTAAGGTCGCCTCGCAAAGTTTGAGGTTGATTCTGATGTCGGCTGGCATCTCAGAGTAACGCTGATAAACATCGGTTAAGAATTTTTGCGCATTTAGGTTTTGTTGTTCTTCTAAAAAATTATACGCTAAGCATTGTTTGGGCAGTAAGCGGTAAGTACGAGCAATATCGCCATCATCAATAAGCTGCGCCATTTCGTCAATGAGGTTAGGGTAACTAGCATCATTGATATCGCCATTATCGATTAATATAAATATCTGTTCAAACTCAGGGTTATCGAATGCTTGAGTCGCTTCGTTAGCCCCTTTTTGTTCTGTTGCAGATACGGGCAAGGTCACGTTGAAAATGAGTACAAACGTGATAAGACATACCATTTGGCGTAGGCTACAAATCCGAAGCATCAGAAAGTGCATCATTGGCCGTCCTCTCGCTGAAAATCAACTGGACTTTGATAATTCACATAGCCATCTCGGCCTGCATTTTTGGCTTGATAAAGTGCAATATCTGCTTTTTTAAGTAATGGGGAAATACTTGTTTCATTGCTTGTTGTTGCAATGCCGATACTGACAGTAAAACATTCGCTCATAGACAATGAATCAGTATCAATTAACTTAACTTGATTGTTTACTCTTCTAGCCAAACTTATCGCATCTTCAGCTTGCGCATTAGGCATAAGTAGGAGGAATTCTTCACCTCCTATTCGGGCCAAGGTGTCTTCTTTACGGCAAACTTCACTGATAGTGTGGGCGATTAACTGCAATGATATATCACCGACATCATGACCATAATTATCATTAACCGCTTTAAAGTGGTCGACATCGATCAGTAGAATCGAAAATGCCTGCTGTTTTCGAAATAAATGCTTAGTCACTTTATAAGCATAAAGTCGATTTGGCACCTTGGTTAACGGATCGATTAATGCTAACTGTTTATATTGTATAGACTTTTTAATTAATTTTATAAAGAAGAACGCTAATATCACCAGCAAAATAAAGGTTAAGGCTATAGCGACATATTGCAGCTGCTGTTTCTTTGTTAAGGCTTCAAGCTGAGTGGCTTTTAGGGCTTGAAATTCAATCAAGTGTTTTTGTTGTTTTTCAAGTTGGTGTGAGTCAAAGCGGATACGCATTTCTGAGTTAAACGTCGCCCAAGCGGCTTCATCCATTTGATTGTGAACAGTAAGAAATTCATGGTGCCAATGGTTTGCTGATTTAAAGTCGCCTTTTTCGGCAAATAACTCAGCAATGATGGGATAGATAATTGTTAACCCTTTCTTATTGTTATATTTGTCAAAACTGTTCTTTGCTTGATTAAAATGCTCGATTGCTTCCTGGTATCGTCCTTGGTGTAACCGTAATTCGAGGTAATAGGCATGCATATAGCCGAAGTGAGAGTAATTAATTGGCGTAATTAAAGGCTGTGCTTGATTTAGCCAACGCTCAGCTTCATCTAAACGATTTAGTTTAATGAGCGGAGCTGACATATCTACCGCCATTTCTGCTGCGTATAAGGGATTATTAGCAGTATTGGCCGCAGCATATATTTTTTCAAAGTAATCAAGAGACTCTTGATAATCGCCGTTATCTAGCTTGATGTAAGCCAATGACTGCTCGACGATAGCCAGTAAGTTAGGTTTATCATTTTTGGTGAAATGCTCTTCAACAATATTGTAGTAATAGAGGGCTTTTTTGTTATCGCCTAAGCGTCGATATGAACTTGCTAGAGAGATAATATTAATATTGGCTGTGTTCCAATACCCAAGTTGCTGATATAGCTCAAAAGACAATGACAAATTGTCAATTGCACCTATAAATTGCCCTTTAAATAAGCTTAACTGACCAATAGAGAAGTACGCATCAGCAGTTAATTTTGCATCTTGTAGTGCTTGTACTTGAGTTAACACATCTTGATTAATTTGAGCTGCTTGCTGCAAATCGCCTAAATACATAAAAGCTCTCGCGCGGCACAAATTTAATAACACAGGTGTAGAGGGGACCGAAAAGCTTCTTGATGCTAAGTCATCAGTTTCATTTACAAAATCTTGTAGCTGATCTGGTTCGCCGGAAGGAATACGCGGGCAGGTTAGTGTTTTATACTGCTGCCATCTTTGGTGGTCATCCTCAGCAATCAAGGCTTTAAGTTCTAGTAGTTTTTCATCAATATATAATGAGCTCGTCAGTTGATCACTTTCAAACTGACTAAACAATTCATCAGCTGCTTCATTTTCTAAAGTATTTGCATCGGCTTTAAATGGTAATTGGCCGACAAACATTAAAATAAATAAAACTAAACCGATGAGGTAGTGTGTATTTTTGCGACAACGAATAAGTTTCTGCAAGGTGATTTATACCGTCTTAACGCAGTTTCTACCTGCTGACTTTGCTTGGTAAAGTGCATTATCAACTCGCAATAATAATGCTTCCAATTTGTTCTCATTGTTAAACTGGCTGACACCAGCACTGATTGTTTGGTTAAGCTCTGGCGATATAGCATGCCAATCGGCATCAGCAATTTTATTGACTAATCTCTCGGCTATTTCTTTAGCCTGTTGCTCATTAGCACCAGGTAATAGAACCAAAAATTCTTCACCACCCACGCGGCCGACCGTATCAGATTTACGCATTAATTTTCTTGATACTTCTGCCATTAATACCAATACTTTATCACCAATATCATGACCTAAGCTATCGTTTACTTTCTTGAAATGATCAGCGTCAAATGAGATTAACGAAAAGTGAGTATTATCTTTACGTGCTTGTTCAATATAGTCTTTTGCTAAGTTATATGTTTGACGACGATTAGCTAATTGTGTGAGCTCGTCAGTTAAAGCGAGACTTTTAAATAATTGTTTTCTTTTAACTTGCTTAGCGGCATAAAAAGTCATAATGATTAAAATTATTGCTACAAGAAAAATAATCACTTGCTGTAATTCTTTATTTTTTTCCAATACTTTTAATTCTTGTTCTTTAACTCGCTGCAATGCTTGTAAAGTTTGATTCTCTGATTCTATTTTACCGGTGTTAAAGCGTGCTCGCATTTCGCTATTGCGATTACTTAAGCTTTTCTGATCAAGTTTAAGATGCAGTTGCAAATAATCTGACAAGGCTTCATGGGCTGACTGATAGTCTTCTAAAACCAGGTAGATTTTATTTCGTAGAGTATAAACTTGGCTTAAGCCACGTTCATTATTACTGACATCAAATGCGGTTTCAGCCTCTTGTGCAAAACTCAATGCTTGCTCGGGTTGATGTTTGAGTAATGCAGCTTGTGCTCTAAAGAGTTTCATAAAACTGAATAACCCATCGATTTCTTTAGTGATGATTTTTTCGGCATTATCTAAGGTTTCAATAGCGGCATCAACTTGACCTAGTTTTAATTGAACTCCCGCAATATCAATGCCAGCACCCGCAGTGAGGATAGGTTTGTCTTGTTTATTCCAGTAATGATAACTTTTTTCAAATCGTTCTAGCGCAAGTTCGTTTTTCCCAAGTTCTTCGTAGGAATAAGCAATCTGAGTATTGATGTCGATAGCATCCATTAGCTGATTGTTATCTAAATAGGCTTTTTCAAGTTTCTCCTGATAGGAAAGTGCCATTTGTGGATCGCCAAAGCGGCGGTAACTATTGGCTATTTCACTTAAGTTTACCCTGGCCCAATAGTTTAACTTGAGTTGCTCATACATTGACTGCGCAGGGATTAAATCTTCCAAAGCCCCTGTGTAATCACCTTCATAAGACAACATAGCACCTCGTAAACTCCTACCATCGGCGATTAAGCGCAGGTTTTCAATTTGATAGGCTTCTTGTATTGCTGCGTCGTAATCAAGTTTGGCTTGTTTTGGATTGCCTGAGTATTGGTAGTAAGATGCACGGCAAAGTAATAGTTCTGTATGCAGCGTTGACGGGTAGCTTTTTTGATGACGCAGCATCAAGTCTTCTGCATGCTTTATTGCTTGTTGAAATTCTTCAGAGGTTTCTGATGGGTGGTACCAGCAATGCAATGGAATGAGCTTTTCTTGTTGCTTGAGATCTTCTTGAGGAATTAGGGTTTCAAGCTCAATTATATAACCGGCTAGTTTTTCAAGATCACCTTCTTCACCCTCATCGAATATATCAAATAAATGATCAATTCTTTGCTGATTGTTAATGTCATTGGCATTAGCTGAAACAGTGTTAATTGCAAAACACAAGGATATAGCTAATACAAAGTGGAGCAGGGTTTTAATCGAATAGTTCTCATATAGGTTTCTATGCCTAGCATTATTATGACATATAATTTGGTTTGTACAATTAAAGCCACTCAATGGGTTATTTGTATCTAAATGATCGATAAATTAAGCCAAATTAGGGTCTTAATGTTATCAAGGTAACAATGCTTATTGATGCAAAGGTTAAAATCAGCTGAATGAAATGAGAACGACTAGTCAGGTGTGTACTCACTTTGATAGTCTCTTATTTCATGTTTACTTGTTGATATGTCATTTAGCAATGAAAGACATTTAATCCAACCTTTCTGAGAACACGTTCGTAAGAATGTAGTCTATGCACAATGGACTTAGATAAAGGTTAATCAAATCGTTATAAAGTCAATTTAACAGCCAATTCCGTATATTACTTAATTGTACTTCTTTGGATATATAATGGCGCTTTACTGAATGAGTTGAAGCCATTAAGGTATGCCGCCTTTGCAGGATATACATTTATAGCAAACATCTCAGTAGCATTTGAATTTCAGCGGCACTATTAATTAAGAGAGAAATATACAATGAGTCATGTGACAGAAGAATATAAAGCAACAGCAAAGCAGGTGTCTTTTAATGTAGCCAATAAAGTACTGCCAATGGATAAATTACCAGAGACATTACTTGAAGCTTACGAAGGCTTGTTTAAAGAGTTAATTGAAGATAATGCTGGCTTGTTTAATAAAAGTTGGCAAGCCATGCCGGCAAGTGCGCAAAAATTGATGCCACAAGCTGAGTTCCATGGTTTTTATATTGCTAATGCGTGGATGCAGTTAAGCCGCGTAGCTCAAGAGATTGCTGACGATGCAGATTCTGACGAAGCGATTGATGAAAAAGAATATGACGGTGTATTTGGTCGTTTAGCTGAGCAATCACTGAAAGAAAGTATTAGAAAGTTAAAAAAAGCCCGAACGGATCGTTCGATGTTGAATAGTTTTAAACAAGTTATGTCGGCATAACTTGTTATAGCAAATGTTTGGAAACCCAATGACATCAATATTAGCCCACCAAATCAGTTGGCCTTGTGAACTAAGCGAGCAAACCAAAGCTGAGATTTTAGATCTTGCCATTGAGCTTGAGGGCATTGAAAAATACGCCACTCTTTTAGACGGTGATCATCAGCGTGGACTATTTTATTGTGCACAGGGGCTGGGAACATTTGCGACCACAAGTTTAGATAATCGCCCATTGGCCAGTTTCATATTTGGCAAACAAATGTGGGTTGGCGCTGTGGCGATTGAGATTTTCCCTAAAATCAATTTATACACTTGCGAGCTTGAACCTATTAGAAGTTTATTTTTCCCTAAAAAGGATTTAAATGAACTAGCAAAAACTAACAGTGAAATTTATAAACTGTTATATAGCATCATGCGCACGAATACCCCTAAGCTTGTTCAAGGCATGCATTTATCTTTTTATGGCATAGAAGAGCGCATAGCATTTTTCTTACTTGAACTCGCTCGCAGTAAAAAGAATACGGATTTACCTAGAATTGAAATTAAAATTACTCAGCAGCAATTAAGTGAAATTGCTAATGTCAGCCGGCCTAGAGTCAATGAAGTGTTGAATAAGTTTTCTCAGCGAGAGCTTATTGAATTAGTCCGTGGCAAGATGATTATCAGTAACTACGCTGGTTTAAATAAAGCATTAGAAGATAAAGTCGTCATGTAATCGATGGTTTTACCTAAAAGAAAAGCCTAGCATTTGCTAGGCTTTTTCGTTTCGTAAGGTGCTGGTGTTAAGTAAAACCCAAACCTTAAACTTAAGTCATTTAGAAAGAGGTACGTCTATAGCGACGGTACTCAGGCTCCCAAAAGTTACTATCAATTTTTTGTGTTAATAGTTCATCTGGACAAGGTAGAGCAAGCTCTTGTTCAATGGCTTTTTTCGCTACCGCAAAGGCAATGTATTTACTGACTTCTTGAATATCTTCAAGTGCCGGCAATAATGAACCTGTACCATTTTTACCAAGTGGTGAGCACTCTGATAATGCAAGGCTTGATGCCATTAACATTTCGTCAGATACACGGGTTGCGCCACTCGCTAATACACCTAACCCAATACCTGGGAAGATAAAGCTATTGTTGCACTGGGCAATTTCGAAGGTCTCACCGTCAATAACTACGGGTTCAAATGGACTGCCAGTAGCAACCAATGCTTGGCCAGATGTCCAGTGCAGCACATCTTTCGGTGTTGCTTCAACGCGGCTAGTAGGATTCGACAATGGGAATACTATTGGACGCTCACAATGGCTGTGCATGGCGCGAATAATTTCTTCAGTGAATAATCCTGGAGCACCAGAAACACCGATCAATACCGTTGGTTTAGCGTTGTTGACTACATCAAGTAATGAAATATGATCGCTAAAGCCATCCCATTGCTCAACGTTGATCGTCTTTTGCGCTAGTTTTTTCTGGAAATCCAGTAAGGTCGGCATGTTATCAAGCAATAAGCCCCAACGATCGACCATGAATACTTGTGAGCGAGCTTGCTCATCTGAAATGCCTTCTGCCACCATTTGCGCCACAATGGCTTCTGCAATTCCGCAACCTGCGCTCCCCGCGCCTAAGAAAGCAACACGTTGCTTACATAACTGCGTATCAGCTGCCTTACATGCCGCCAATAACGAACCAACAGTTACCGCTGCAGTGCCTTGAATATCATCATTAAAAGTACAGAATCTGTCCTTATAACGTTCAAGCAATGGCATGGCATTTTTCTGAGCGAAATCTTCAAATTGAATAAGTGCTTCAGGCCAGCGGCGATTGACTGCTTGCATGAATTCTTCGATAAAGTCAGCGTACTCTTCGCCGCCAATACGTGGATGACGAGAGCCCATATACATAGGGTCATCTAACAGGTTAGGGTTATCAGTCCCCACATCTAACGTAATTGCGAGGCAATATGCAGGGCTGATCCCGCCACAGCTGGTGTATAAGGATAATTTCCCAATTGGGATCCCCATACCGCCAATTCCTTGGTCGCCTAAACCTAAGATACGTTCACCATCGGTGACCACAATCACTTTCACTTTGTGGCGTGTCGAGTTATTTAGAATATCGTCAATACGATCTTTGTTATCGTATGAGATAAACAAACCGCGGTTACGGCGATAATTCTTCGAGAAACGCTCACAGGCTAACCCCACGGTAGGGGTATAGATGATAGGCATCATCTCACTGATATGGTTTCGCACTAATCGATAAAATAGGGTTTCGTTAGTATCTTGGATATTACGCAGATAAATATGCTTATCGAGGTCATTACTGAAACTTTTATACTGTTCATAAGCACGTGATGCTTGTTCTTCAATTGTTTCAATAACCCAAGGAATAAGCCCTTCAAGGTTAAAGTAAATGCGCTCTTCTTCGCTAAAGGCGGTACCTTTGTTTAGCAGAGGAGACTCAAGAATGGCTGGACCTGCGAAAGGAAGATAGAGAGGGCGTTTATTATCGTCCATTGGAAACCTTATTATCAGTGTCGAATTACTGTTATTTATAGCTAGGATTAGACGGCGATGACTGTCTAATAGTAGACGTTTTTTGTTATCGGAGAAGGTTAACACAAGTTATATTTTTTGTGGTCTGTTAAGTGAGCTATTTCACACTTTTTTTCTATTTGAATGTGAGCAGTGAATATTGAAAACGTTTGCTGTGATTTGTTTGCGACTCAATGCTAATACCGATATTAACTGGATTGTAATAGGGATTGTGGCAGACAAGACTAGAGTGAGGGCAAATATGTCAATGAGTCATGACTCGTAACACTTTAGCTGCTGACTAAAACTAGAAAGGGACTCGATATTGATTAAATTAGATGCCATGCTGATTATGTACACAATTTCTACACTGTGAGGTACAAATGGCTCTTCCTTTAATTTGGCTTGGTACAGCGGCGGTAGGTGCAATTTTACTTGCTGATGATCGTAAACAGCGCAAGTCACTACAACATGAACGCCGCATGGGGCGCTCCCCAAAAGTGCCTAATGAAAAGTCTACAAGTCCGTTAACCCCAAGTATTTGGCATACCAGTGATGTACGTGTCGAAGCGGCACCTGGAGGCATTGTTTGTTGCTTTGTTTTTGGTGTGGTTGAGCATAGTGGTATTTGGGTGGGCGATAATCACTTGGTTGAACTTCATGGCAGCGGGTTAATAAGGCCCGTATCAGCGCAGCGTTTTTTACAAGACCGGACAGGTAGACGCATATTTCAAGCATGTAATCACTTACATCAGCCTTTAATATCACCACAAGCACAGCAAAGAGCAGAGCAGGCAATATATCAATATCGCGAATATGATTTATTTAACAATAACTGTCATCGATTTGTATGGTCGTGTGTAAACGGAGAGGAAGTCGCAGTAAAGAGTTTCGAAAAACTGAATGCTTTATTAGCCGAAGAGTTTAAACAGGCCATTTATTGGGATGAAGTGACACTGAGCGAGCGATAAAATGACATAAAAAAGCACAGCCATTGCTGTGCATTTCAATGTTACATCAAACAGGGGAGTTACAGTTCAACACCACGGTGTTTGATTGATAGTCCATGTAAGAAGTTACGTAAAATCTGATCGCCACAAGTTTTGTAGTTCTTATGATCTGGATTACGGAACAAGGCTCCTAACTCTGACTTACCGATAACGAAATCAGCTAAACCACAAGTTTCAATAATGTCATCTTCGCGAAGCTCTAAAGCAATACGTAATTTTTTGAAGATTAAGTTATTTGTTAGGTTTTTAACAGGCGCTGGAACTTCACTGCCTTCACGTAAACCACGTTTTTCGATAATTAGTCCGTCTAAGAACTGACACATGACTTTGTCATTACAGGCTTTATAACCTTCTTCAGCTTCTTTCTTCAGTAAGCTAATGATTTCATCTGTGCTGACTTCAACATTGGCTTGAGCAAAAACTTTAATCATCTTTGCGTTTGAATAATCGAATACAAAACGTAGACGGCGAATAATATCGTTGTTAATCATATAAGTCTCTGGGCGCGGCTGCGCAGTTTTTTAAGCTGAGGATTATTGAGCCTAAGCTTAAATAAAAATTGGACGCGGATTATACCCATGATACTTCAAGATGCAAAGTCAGCAAGGCAAATAGTGCCAAGATGTTAGGCATAAAATTGAAGTATAGTTATTCTACATAGATATTTTATAACAACGCAGATTGGTGCTATTTGCCTTGCCCTATGGGGCGCAAGCTCGAAAACCATTGCTTCGAAAACCATTGCTACGTTGTAAGCTTTGAAAAGTGAACAACAATTACCTCAGCTTACGCCTTGCATTGTTATCCGAGATTGCGCCTGACAAAGCATCTTGAGGTAACATGGGTATATACCTGAAAATGGAGTAATAGTTCAGATTATCTGCAATTCATCGTCATTAAGAGAAGCTATTTATTGTATCGCAAGCTTCCAGTAAATGAATACCGCCGAAAACCCAACCAGATACACCAAGCCAAACCATGCCAGTAGTTTCATTTTGATACCGTAACGGTGTTTTTCAGGTAAGGCTTCACTGGTCATTAAGCGTAGATTAAGCCACGCAAAAATCACTGTGGTTAGAAATGCCAATGTCATCACAAACTCAAGTAAAGGCAGCAGCGCTCCTTTAAAAAACAGAATAAGCCCCAGTCCTAATGCAGAAACAAGCAACATCACTCTCGTTAATCGCTTAGCGCAATCCTGTTGATTGTTGAGTAACTGCCAACCAATATCTAACGTTCGGCTATAACCGTCAATGACGGTCACCGTGGTACTAAAAATACATAAAAATGCGACAGCAGCGATTAAAAAGCGGCTTTGTTCACCCATGACATCGCTATACAAATCAATAAGCTGGCTTGCGAATTTAGCACCAGAATTAGAAAATACTTCGCCACTGCCATGCATCACTAATGCACCAAGGGCTAAAAAAACTACCGCTAAAATAGCGGTGACAATAAAGCCCAAATTGAAGTCGAAAATGGCTTGCTTACTGGTCACCGTTTGGGTCTTTTTCTTTTCAATTAACCACAAAGAGTTCCAAGCACTGACTTCAATTGGCGCTGGCATCCAGCCCATCATAGCCACTAAAAAACCAACATAAGCCCATTGCCAAGGGCTCTCGGCCACCTCCGTTATAGCCGGTGCTTGGTAATGTTGCCAAGCAAGTGCGACTGCAATCAAGGTAGTTAAGGTTAAGGCCAGCATGATGACTTTGGTCATTTTATCCAGTAATTGGTAATGACCCAATATGAGAATTGCCAGTGAGCTCACTAGTACTAGGAATGCGAGTACATCAATCGGCAGAGGCACAAATTGGGTTAGCATAGCAGCAGTTAACATGCACACCCCCGCTGTACTGGCAATCGCTGCGATAGTGTTTAAGCAAGTAAACATCAGTAAATAGCCGCGTCCTTGCTTTAAATATCCATGGAGTAAACTTTCATCTGTGGCTGCGGTGTACCGAGCGCCAGCAGCAAAGAATGGGTATTTGAGTAAATTAACGAGTAATACCACCCACACCAATTGCCAGCCAAACTCAGCTCCAGCTCGGGTAGAGGAAACTAAATGTGATGCGCCAATGGCGGCGGCGGCCATCAAAATTCCTGGGCCAAGGCTGGCAAAAAATGTGGCGGCTGAGTAATTACTGCTGGTGGCTTTTTGAGTCGTCGGCATCATATTCTTATTGTTTGAGGTGAGATTACTATTCAGTTTCAAGATGATGTATGACTATGTCATATTTTGCTGAATGCGCAAAATAACAAATTGTTTACAAGATGTAAGTGATAAAGCGTTCTGTTACAACTGTTTAAAAACCAACCATTGACTTCTGATGTGGATTACTTATGTTAGAAAAATATGATGCGCTAATATAAGCGCGCATGAGATGAACCTAAATAGGATGATTTGTAAGTCATTCTTATTAGGAACATAAAGGCTTAAAAATGATGTTGAGCCTATTTAAAATAATAATTCATATTAGGGACAATTATGAAAAGACCTCAATTCTGGCAGAGCGCCTGCGCTGCTGCTGTATCACTCATCCTCACACCTACCGCTTTTGCTGCCGAGCCCGAAGTCGAACGCATTGAAGTAACAGGAACCCACATTAAACGCACGGATTTAGAAGGCGCTTCACCGATGACGGTGTTAAGTGCTGAAGATATTGCCCGCTCTGGCGCACAGGATATTTCGCAGTTACTGAGTAAGTTACCTGTTTCAGGGAGTGGCACTTTCTCAACCCAAGGTAATAACTCTGATGATACCGCTAATGGTGGCGCTGCAGTGTCATTACGTGGCTTAGGCGCAGATGCCACTTTAGTATTATTGAACGGCCGCCGAATTGCGGTGTCATCTTTTGCTAAATCCATTGATACCGCGTTTGTGGATATTAACTCAATTCCTATTTCTGCAGTGAAACGTATCGATATCGTTAAAGATGGCGCCTCAGCAACCTACGGTTCTGATGCTATCGCGGGTGTGATAAACATCATCATGAAAAAGGATTTCGAAGGATTCGAAGTCAACGGTAAACTTGCTGAAACTGTCGAAGATGGCGGTGGTCAGCAAGCGGGTTCAATTTTGTGGGGTACAGAAGCCGCTGACGGTAAGTCGCATACCACCGTAATATTTGATTACTTTAAAGAACGTGAAACTCTCTTTGCCGACCGAGACTATTCAAGCTCTGCCGATCAAACACCAAATGGCGGTGATGATTTTCGTTCATCTGCAGGTAACCCAGGTTCATACATTCCTGCGACAATTGGCGCTGATGGCTCAATAACGCCAAAGTCTGATTTATTCAGCTGGACGCCTGATGTCAATTGCCCTGCGGACAGTGTAAAAGGAAATTATTGCCGCTATGACTACGCACCACTGATGACATCAGTGCCAGAATCGACTCGCATGGGGTTATCGGTATTTCAAGATTACGAGTTTAACGATGAGTTGAGTTTATTCGCTGAAATGATGTATCAGCATAATGAAAGTGTGGTGAAAGGGGCGGCAAGTCCATCATTCGGTGAGTTTTATATGCTAAATGATAATCCACTGTTTACTAGCGGCGCTGCGACTAATCCTTTTCCTGGTGAAGACTTAACCATGCGCCGAAGACTCACTGAAACGGGACCTCGCCAAAAATCATCTGAATCAGATAGCGCTAGAATTGTATTAGGGTTAAATGGCATGTTATCGGATTGGGAGTGGGAACTGGCTTATACCTATTCTTATAATCGTAATCATGAATATGGTGAACAAGGTTTTGTGTGGACACCACGTTTACAAGAAGCCATTAACTCAGGCGCGTTTAATCCATTAGCAACAAGCCAGCAAGGCGATGTGATTGATGATATTAGCGTCAGTACCACCCGTAATGGTAAATCTACCACTAATGCGTTTGACGGAAAGATTGCTGGTGACTTGTTTGATATGCCAGCGGGCAGTGTCGCGATGGCGGTTGGGTTTGAATATCGTGAAGAAAAATTATCAGATAATCCTGATGAGCTGTTTAAGCGCGGCGAAATATTTGGTACCGAAGCGACTGAAGCCTATGGCGAGCGCGATCAAACCTCATTATTTATTGAGCTTGCTGTACCAGTATTTGAAAAACTCGAAGCACAATTAGCATTGCGATACGAAGACTATAGTGACTTTGGCGATACGACTAACCCTAAAATTGCTCTGCGTTATACTCCATTAGATAATTTGACCTTCCGTGCAAGTTGGGGCGAAGCATTTAGAGCACCATCATTAGTGCAATTAGGCTTAGGTCCATCACAGGAATCTCCGGGATTAGTGGATGCGGTACGTTGTCCATTAACAGGGCTTGAAGAAGACTGTACCGCGCAAGAGCGTACGGTTATTTTTTCGGGTAATCCTGATTTACAACCTGAAGAGTCAACTTCTTATAACTTTGGCGGGATCTGGGAAATTACCGATGGCTTAAGTGTCGGGGTGGATTACTGGAATTATGATCAAGAAGGTTTGATTACCTCTGATACTCAATATTTGGTTAATACTCAAGGTGATGATCCAAGCGTTGTAAAACGTGAGCCTACCGATGCTAATGGCGTACCTGGACGTATTATCGAAATCTATGACCAGTTTGCTAACTTAGGTAGCCAGACGACTGATGGTGTTGACCTTGATGTGCAATACACTATGAATACGCAAAGTGCGGGTGAGTTTGGTTTTAATTATAACCTCACTTGGGTCAATAGTTTTGATCAAGTACGTGAAGACGGTTCGACCCGTGAACTTGCAGGTGAATACCAACACCCTGAATATCGTTGGACGGGTGGCATGGATTGGGGCTACACCAACTGGCAAACCAGTGCGCGCTTAAACTATATTGGTGAATATCAAGATAATATCGATGCGGGAGCTACAGGAACCATAGATTCAATGATGACTTTAGATTTAAATGTCACCTATGTTGGTTTTGATCATTGGTCACTGACGTTAGGTGCTAATAATGTATTGAATGAAGAGCCTTCATTCAGCGCCGCTGATTTCATGGGTTACGATCAGGCAACCCATTCTGCCATCGGTGCATTATGGTACGGTAAAGTCAGTTATCAGTTTTAAATAACTGAACATATGTTAGGTTAACTCCTAGCTCAAGACAGAAGGCGAGCTTTAGGCTCGCCTTTTTATTGGTATCATTTTCGATGACACTCATTTTAAATCTGTTTGATTTTACGAAGTCTGGTTCAGTAGGTAATTAATCAAAGGAAAATAGAACATGAAAATAGAAGCAAGCACAGGTATTACCTTATATGGCACTCCGCGCAGCAGAGCGCTGCGGGTTTCATGGTTATTGGAAGAGCTCGGAGTTGATTGGCAGTTTTGCTTTCTTAACTTTGCCAAAGGCGATAACCGTTCTGAAGAATATTTAGCGCTGAACCCAAGCGGTAAAATGCCTGTAATTACTGATGGTGATTTTGTGCTAACTGAGTCAGCGGCTATTTTGCAGTACCTAGCCGAAAAGTATGGCAATGGTGCTTTTTTACCAGAACCTGGCACTGAACAAGCGGGCTTGCATCACCAATGGGTTAGCTTTGTTATATGCGAATTAGAGCAACCTTTATGGAGCATGGGTAAACATCGTTTTGCGCTGCCAGAAGAGCAGCGTGTAGATGCCATGCTACCAGTAGCAAAATTTGAATTTGACAAAGCCGCGGCGATTGCTGAAAAGTGGGTGCCAGAGTCAGGTTATGTTTGTGGTGATGAACTCACCATAGCTGATATCTTACTGACTCAAACACTTTTGTGGGCGACAGTGTTTGAACAAACTATTCCACCAAAGCTGACGGCATATCGAGATAGAGTGAAACAACGACCTGCAATGACTAAGGCGTTAGAAAAGTCAGAAGCGATTGCGAAGGCTGCTCAAGAAGAGTAACGATTAAATCGTGAATTTTTGACATGAAAAAAGGAAGCTAATGCTTCCTTTTTTATTTATCTACTCAACTTATTAAAGCTGAGTCGCAGCCCATTTAGCGCGGCTTTCGCGAGACTCACTCATGCCATTATCAGCGCGGAAGCTTTTATAAGCTTCAATTTCAAGTGGAATAAGGCTGACTTCTACTTCTAATACAATTTGGCATTCTTTTTTGATACGCCATGCTGCAGTATTGTATAGCTCAGTAAAAGGCAGTGAGCTTAAAAACTCAGGATTGTACTGAGTATAAATAGCCTGAGTTGGGTAGACCACAAAGGCTAAACGTCGCTTTGGTTCGGTTTTGAATAGCGCTTCAATACCGTCAGTGGTATTGAGTACTTGCATCTCAATGGTATCTTCAATTTCAAGTAACTTCTTTTGTGCAACTTCTGACGCATCAGTTTCGCCAGCTTCCCAAGCAGTAACTGCTTCAGCAGTTGTTTTAGTTAGCTCGGCAATTTGCTCGACACTTAACCCTAATGATAAGCGTAAACACTGCATTTCGATTGCGTTCAAGTTATTTGATTTAGCCATGGTTTTTCCTATTTAATCTTGTCGTGTTGTGGTGCAAACATACGTGAATCAAATTAATTACTTACGTTTTAACCAAATATCTTGAATCCAATCCCAGAGAGATTCCCACATGATGTCTGCCATGCGACCATTCTTGAAAAAGCGCACATTGGCTTCTTGGTCGATACAGTAAAAGTTATCCCCTTGCTGACAAATCGCAATGTACTCTCTTGGCATACCCACAGACCAAGCGTAGCTGGTCACTTCAGGTAAATAGGTATGAGAATATGGGTCAGATGCCGTAACCATTTCAATAGCACCGTAAATAACATCACTACCAAATAGCAGGTATTCTTTTAGGTCGTTGGGCAGTGAAATTAAAATTTGCTCTTCAACTTCTACCAGTTGCTCGAATGTCGGTAATTCAAGTGGTACAGGGACCGTTTCGCTTAAGTCTTGAAGCATTTCAATGATGTCATTCATCAGTGTTTCCAGTTATCGGCAATAATGGCGGGAGTATAGCTTGTATGGCGCTCTTAACCAATTTGAATTAATCGAAAAACCAACAAAACAGCAAAAAATAATAAAAAAAAAGCACCTTAAATTAAGGTGCCAAAATGGAAGGGGGTTGAACGGAAATAGGCAAAGCTTAATGGGGTTAAGCTGCTTGGGTTTGGTCTCCTATGTGTGTGTTGTCAAATTGGGCAAGGCTTTGGCGTTTATAGCTAAGCCAAGCTTTGTGATAAAGCTTATGTGATGACTGACGCAGCTTAACAATTTGCATTAACTCTAAATCAGTTAGGGCGCGGTGTTGGGTTTGTGCGACAGCTTCAATATGCTGTATTTGTTCATAGACTTGATGTTCTGGGCCGCTTTTAATCTCAGCGATTTTGCTCAGATGTAATTGCACTTCTACAATCATTTTTGTTTGCGGTAATTTCACTAATAAATTTAAGTCGCGATAGCCTGATGCTTTGGGGTCTGCAAAGCGGTTTTTAACTTGCACAACCTCTGTGGTCTCAGCCAAGGCATCATAACTGCGCATTAATGTTTCAACGTCATCGGCAACCAACGTTGCTCTGGCAATATCGGTAATGAAACTGGCATCGCCATTGAATTTTCGTTCAATTTTTTGTTGCGCCCTTTGGTAACTTTTAATCTCAGGCATCAGTATATGAGTATGGCTTTCTTGACTGATGTTGTTGAGTAAATTACTCAGTTCTGTTTGCGCTAAAGGTGCGCGTTCAAATAACTGTTGTAAGCTATCAGTTTCTTGTTGCGGCGCAGTACCTGAAGTACTTGCTAGGTTTAATAGACTGTCTAAATCATCAACAAGGGTCTGGTTAACATAGTAAACGGGTTTAACAGGGCTAGTATCAACAGTAACAGCTACGGCATTTCGCGTAGTGAGTAATAATAAAAATATAAAAAAGGTACGAAAAATTCTGTTCATTTGCGTTACCACTGACTCTAAAGTTATGAAGGCATGAGTAATAAAGTATTCGTTATAACCCTTTTGGGATATGTGATTACTTTAGCTGATGGAAGCTGAATCAAAGCTGAATATTTTTTCGACTATGGACAGGTTTACCAATCTTTACAAAGTGATTATTAAGACTGTGATATTGAATATTGAGCAGGCTTTGATTTGCTAAATCTAGAATGTTAAATCGCAATAAAAAAGGACATCGAAATGATGTCCTTTTTAGTCGTTCTACCCTTTAAGAAATAAAGGGTAGTTCAAGTGAGTGACTACCAAATCTTTACGCGTTTAGCTGGTTCGATATACATTTTATCGCCTTCTTTCACGTCATAAGTTGTGTAGAACTCAGGCATGTTAGATAGGGCACCTAAAGCACGGAAATGGCCTGGTGAATGTGGATCAGTTGCAACACGGTTACGCAAAGCTTCTTCTTTCATTTTCACTCGCCAGATTTGAGTGAAGCCCATAAAGAAACGTTGATCGCCCGTTAAGCCGTCAATCACAGGTGCTTCTTTACCGTCTAATGACATTTTGTAAGCTTTATACGCAATAGTCACACCCGATAAATCACCGATGTTTTCGCCTAGTGTCAGTTCACCATTAACATGTAAGTCATCAAATACTTGGTAACCATCATATTGGGCAATTAACGCATTCCCTTTTTTGGTAAAGGCGGCTAAATCAGCTTCAGTCCACCAATCACGCATATTTCCTTCGCCATCGAATTTAGCGCCTTGGTCATCAAAACCATGACCCATTTCGTGGCCGATTACTGCGCCGATGCCACCGTAGTTAACCGCATCATCTGCTTGCATGTTGAAAAACGGAGGTTGCAAAATTGCTGCAGGGAACACAATCTCGTTCATCGTTGGATTGTAGTAAGCGTTGACGGTTTGCGGCGTCATGTGCCACTCGCCTTTATCAATTGGGCCGCCAAGTTTAGCAATATCTTTATTGTGGCTTTCAACGCTTGCACGCTGCGCATTACCGACTAAGTCATCGCCTTTAATGGTTAGCTTGCTGTAATCTTTCCATTTATCAGGGTAACCAATCTTTGGATTAAATTTGGCTAATTTATCTTTAGCGGCCACTTTAGTGTCTGCACTCATCCAATCTAGTGAGTCGATGCTAGTGCCGTATGCGCCACGTAAGTTTTCAACTAATACACTCATGCGATCTTTGGCTGCAGAAGTGAAATGACGCTTAACGTACACCTTACCTACTACTTCACCTAAAGTGCCACTGACTGTGTTTACACCACGTTTCCAGCGAGACTCTTGCTCTTCTTGACCGTTTAAGGTTTTAGAGAAGAAAGCAAAGTTTTCTGCATCAATGGCTTCAGACAAGTTACTTGCTGCGTGGGTTAATACGCTCCACGTCATGTAAGTTTTAAGGGTGTCTAAATCTGTTGCACCAATCACTTCACTCAAGCCGCTCACATAACTAGGTTGGTTGATGATGATATCTTTTTGCTCTGCAACACCCATAGTTGTCAGGTATTGGTTCCAATCAATGTTCGGAGCAAGCTCTGCAAGCTCAGCTATTGTCATTTTATTGTAAGTTTTAGTGCTATCGCGGCTTTCAACCACATCCCAATGCTTTTCAGCAATGGCAGTTTCAAGGGCTAAAATAGACTCAGCTGCCGCCTTACCATTAGCAAGACCGGCTAAGTCATACATTTTTTCAATGTGCTCAACGAAAGCTTTACGAATATTAACGAAACGTTCTTCTTCGTTAAAGTAATAGTCTTTTTCTGGCAGGCTTAGGCCATATTGCCAGATATGAGTGGCGTAGCGGGTTGAGTCTTTAGCATCAACATTAACGTAAAAAGCCAGTGGGGTGCCGTAACCGTTAACTTGGCTATAGGCAAAAAAGTTAGTGAGGTCAGCTTTTGACGAAATAGCAGTGATTTTATCAAATTCAGCTTGGATAGGTGTGACACCTAATTTATTTAACGTTTCAACATCCATGAACGCGCGATAAAGATCAGCTACTTTTTGCTCGTCTGTACCTTCTGTCAGAGTCGGCATTGCTGCCACTTCTTCAATGATTGCTTTCACGTCTTCACGAGCATTTTCACGTAGGTCGTAAAAGGCGCCAATATTAGTACGATCGCCTGGGATTTCAGCTGTTTTTAGCCAAGTGCCGTTTACATATTCATAAAAATCATCTTGTGGACGTACTGATTTATCGATGTTTTGAAAATCGATACCTGATGTTAGTGCCGTTTGCACCGCTTCAGCCGTTGCCGTTTTGGTGGTGTTTTGCACTTCATTATTACTACAAGCACTGAGACCTGCGATCAATGAGGCACAAAGTCCCCCAATAACAAACTTATTCATGTTGTTTCCTTTGCATTCTTGAAATCAAGTATTAATAAGCTCTTCAATGAGCTTTAGATGCTGATTTTTCATTTATTCTTTTAAACAGCAAAAGTGTAAATAGAAAATCAGTCTTTATTGTTGTGAACCCCATGTTAAGTGTTGAAAAGGGCATTTAACAAGGGGATAGGGCATTTTTGTTGATAAAATGTGAGCTTTTCAGGAACTGATATGTAACTAAAAATTACCGTTTTACTGCAGAAGCGGAATATTTGTTTTTCATTTGATGGTTCACGGCTCATAATAGCGGCTAATTAGACACTCAATTGGTTGTAGTAATGCGTTTAGATAAGTTTATCTGTGAAAGTACTGAGCTCACTCGTTCATTGGCAAAAAGAGTATTAAAGTCAGGTGAAGTTACCTGTGATGGCGTGGTGGTAAAAGATGCCAGTTATAAAGTCGCTGAAGATACTGAAGTGTGCATCGAGGGACGTCAGATAACCATTATCGGTGAACGTTACATCATGATGAATAAGCCGGTCGATACGATTTGCTCAACCATTGATGAAGAATATCAGTCGGTACTGAGTTTGATGGATATTGAAAAGGTCGATACGTTACATATTGCAGGCCGACTTGATGTGGATACCACCGGGTTAGTGCTCATTACCAGTGACGGTTTGTGGTCGCACAAAATCACTTCACCTAAGAAAGACTGCGGTAAACGGTATTGGGTTGAGGTGGCTGAGCCACTTGATGAAGCTTTGATTGAGACCTTTAAAGAAGGGGTTCAGTTACGTAGCGAAGATGGGTTAACCAAACCCGCTCAGCTTGAAATTCTAGATGACACCCATGCTCGTTTAACCATCAGTGAAGGCAAATACCATCAAGTAAAACGTATGTTTGCCGCTGTGGGCAATAAAGTGGTCAATCTTCATCGTGAAGCGGTCGGCAGTATTGAAATGGAAGATGAATTGCTTGAAGGTGAATGGCGATTTTTAACTGATGAAGAAGTAAAGTCAGTTAAATAGTTTACGACCCCCACGATAGATAATCTGCCATAAAAAAGGGCCTTCTTTACAGAAAGCCCAAACACTAGTTTTGGAACGCTATATTAGTGTAGTTTACGACGACGTGCTGCGCCTAATAAACCGACTAAAATAAGACTTAAGATCCCCATGCTACCACCTGAATCAGATTTAGCAGGTGTTTCTTCAGGCGCTTCTGCTGCTGGTGGTGTTGCTTCGATACCATCAGAATTAACCGTCAGCATAAAGCTTATGCTGGCAGCATCAGAAGGGTAAGCCATATCATGTACTGTGACGGTGACTTCTGTCATACCGTGCCAATCTGCATCAGGGGTCATAGAGAAGGTATCACCAATGACTTCTGCAGTAATATTCTCACCTGAAACCATCATGCCGTTAGCTGTGCCTTTTACGTCGTTGTACATCACAGTCAAACCTTCAATAGTGGTGTTCTCTTCAATAGAGATATCAGCCATTGGTGCCACAGAAATGTTACTTGGAGTGGATACTCCATGGTTGACTGTGACTAGCTCAGAGTCTGCATATTGTGTTTCTACAGATAATAAACTGTCAGAACCAATAGCTAAAGCAGCAACGCGAGCTGAGAACTTCAAGGTTACGGTTGATTGCTCTGGTCCGCGATAATCGGCACAAATAACCATACCTTCACTGACTTTATCATCAACATCGTTATAGGCGAAGCCATCATTTAAGTAGCCAAGTGAAGGACCAAATGACGTTCGATTACCCCAATAACCATGCAGACCAATAGAGCCAATATTATCGTTTGCTGACTTTAATGTGTGATATGCAAAAATTATTTCAGGGCTTTCATCTTCAAAACTGATATCTGTAGAAATGATAGTTTGAATATTAAACTTGGCATCAGGATCTGGGTTTGTATTACCCGTTAAGAAACTATTCCATTCTTGACCGCCATCCCACTGGAAGATGTAATGATCATTAGTCGTGATACCATATACCGCGTTGTTATAACGGAAAGTAGCCCAGTCAATCATTGCTTGAGGCATTTCTACATCACCACGCCACAGTGGAGCAATAATTGTGTCTGGGAACGTTTGGAAGCCTTCATCAAATGGAAGATGAGCATTCCAAAATTCTGGATTGCTATCTAATTGAATATATCCAAATGGTGAAATCCCTAAAACATTTTGACTAAACTCATCAGGGTTAGCATATAAAGGAATAGTCGGCAGGCCGCTTTCTTCCATTGGAATATATAGGACTTGGTTCGAAGTACCTGAAATATTCATATGCTGATGACCTTGAGAAGGTAAATCAAAGAATGTTGAATCGTCTCCATAAGGAACTTTACAGGTTGCGTCTTCAAGGTTCGTGGTGAACACATAATGACGAGGCATATCACTTGAAGAAGGCTGCGCTGCGGTTATAGATACAGAGTTACTTTCAATCATCATACCATCTGCAAAGTTACCTACGCCGCCAACGCTGACAGAGTCTTCAATGATTTGCATACCTTCAGACAGGTTAGCATTCAGAGTAAACTCTCGTTCTCCACCTAATAGGTTTGGAGCAAGCTCGACAACAAAATCGATGGTATCACCAACTTTTGCAGCAGTTTGAGAAGCTTCGATTGTTGTGTCTGTCCCCATATGAGTAAGCTTAACGGGGAAACTACCTAAGTTTGAATCGTTATAATCATCGCTACCTAAGTTGACGACACCATAGTATGTGTCACCTTCAACAGCATCTGGCAGGTCATAATTTATAGCTAACTGATAAGGGGTTATTCCATCAGTAGAAGCTTCACCTTCAACAGTCATATTGGCTTCATCCGCTGAGCTAACGATACCAAGACTTAAAACAAACTCATCTGATGTTCCATTTGGATCTTCATATTCAAACTTCCAGTTAGCGGCAATTGCCCAGTAACGTCCAGGTGCAGGATTATTAACTGCACAATAGTCACCGTTATCTGTGTATGAATAACAAAGGGCTTCATCTAACCACTGAATTTCACCATCATCATTAATATCCATGCCTAAATCAATTGAAGAATATGCGTGTTTTTCAGCAGACAAAACTTCCCAAACGATCCTTTGCGTGCCTTCTGGAACATCAAAGAAGATGACCCTAGCACCACCTGCTTCAATTTCTGAAACTGTCAGGCCGTTTTCATATTGTCTTTCTAGGGCAATAGGTAATTGATAAGTGAATTTCTCACCTTTAGTTAACCCAGTTATTTTGGTATTTAACGATTGAACTTCATCAGTTGTTATCATCGGAGTCAGAGTATGGCCCTGAGCACGATGAATGATGCCCGAAACTTCTTGAGGTAAGTTATCTTCTTTAAAACGAACACCGACAGGTAATTTCTGTATAGGCTTACTGGCATCAGCATTGGTAAGCTTTACTTCACCTGTTAACTGTAGTGAAGAAGAATCCGCGCCAATAGCTTCAATTTCAAGCACTTTAGCTTTCAGACTAATTGCCTGTGATTCGCCTGCTTTTAAGGTAAAGTTTTTTGGAGACACTTCTAACTCAAGCATAGGAGCGCCATCTATCGTTTCAGGTTGTGCCTCAACAGTCCAAGTACCATCTTCAATGGCTGTAACAATTCGCATCCAACTACACGTACCTGCACAACTATCATTATAGAAATAAGGTAAATTTAATGTATGAATGTTACCGCCATTACGAGGATTTGCTGCACGATAGTTTTCGGCTGTTTCATCGAGTAGCAAGGTTGCATTGTTAGCGCGAGATACATTTATTACACCACTACCTGCGTCACTATAACCTGCAGGAACAGGATCATAAGGATATGCATCACGTGCACGAGTTGCATCATCAATTGAAGCTGTGGTCATTAATGACGATTGAATTTGTGCAGCTGTCCACTCTGGGTGAGCTTGTGTAAGCAGTGCCATAGCACCGGCTACATGTGGAGCTGCCATTGAAGTACCACTAATTTGTGCCCAATCAGCTGGCATTCCTTGGAGGCTAAATGGCATCTCATCAGCATAGGCCGCATAAACATCTACCCCTGGTGCTGCAAGATTTGGTGACATAACATCTGGAGCCTCAAAATTTGGCCCACGAGATGAGAAGTCAGCAACATAATCAGGCGTGCGTTCACTAGATAATACTTCAGAGGCGGTAATGGTAAGTATGTGATCGCTGCCTGAAGATAACCACTTTTCTAAACCATAGTAGTTGTTTAGGTAATTACCGTAATAGCTACCGTAATCAATGTTAATACCTGGGATTGAGTAAGAATCGTTGTTGGTTGTTTCAGAATAGCCTGCATTCCACAAAATTAACCCACCAGCGCCACCAGCTTCAATATTAGTTGCTTTGGTTACACGCGGTATATCACCACGCTTACAAACAACAATTGGGGCTGTGGCAAACGGATTACCATCGGGGTCGACATCAAAAAAGCCTTCAGGGAAAGCTTCGTTACATTTTTCGAATTCATACCCATAATCTTTGGCGAGTACAACAGGGCCGGTATAGGCTTCTGTGATACCACCACCATTAATATCACCTAAAGACTGATCGCCACCAGAAGAGTTGGTTAACATTTTGCCTTCAACAGTCACTTCACGGCTATGTGTTGTAGCGGCTACTGAGGTTAACCAAGGAGATAAATGATCGATAGCCCCTCGAGCTTGACTAGCATACTGAGGATCGTAAGAGTTACCTGCTGATGCAGAAACAGAAATACCAGCTTCGCGAGCAGCTAAAAAACCAAGCTCCATTGGATCATCCCAAGGGAATGTACCGTAAGTAGTACCGATTGAATAATTAATAACATCAACTCCATCGGCAACTGCATCCTCAATAGCCGAAAGAAGTGCAGAACCTGGACAGCCGCCATACGTATCGCCATAGCTGCCATCACCCGGAAAACAGACTTGATACATAATGATGTTTGCGCGCGGTGCAACTCCAGATACTTTATCAAATGTGAGTTCAGTCGCTTTGCCATCGCCTATTTCACCAAATTCTGGAATGACATAGGCAACATTGAATAGTTCATTACCTGCTGAAGTCGACGCTGTATGTGACCCATGGCCATTGTAATCTTCACCATTTTGAGGTCGTTTAGGATCTACTTCACCCCAACTTGGCATGTCCGGTTGGAATATTGGGTCTTTATAGCTGCTGGTAATACTCTCATAAGAGCGAACGCCAATAAGCTTATCGTTACACATGCTGGCAAATTCAGCTTTTTCACAATCGCCTAAGTAGCCATCATAACGAGCAGGCATTTGATGCACATATCCATCACCTGCTGTAGCAGCAAAGGATGGGTGATCAGAGTTGATACCTGTATCAAGTACACCAATAACGATGCCTTCACCTTTGTATTTATCATCTGCAGCGCTGCCCGTCCACAAGCCGTCGGCGCCAATATGTTGCGGACCGTTATCGGTATGGAGTTCATAAATCTTTTCTATACTGACGTTGCGAACCCCTGGTAATTCGGCGACTTTTACTGCTTGTTCTTGAGTCATCTTAAGAGACATACCGTTAAAGGCTAGGGTATAACGGCTTTTTACATCTAATTGACCACCGACATTAGCCGAAATCTGAGACAGTACTTGATCTTGCTTGCTTGACAGGTATTGACTGTAACTTTGAACTGCACTGCTGTTGATATCCAGTTTGTTATATCCGCGAGGATTAAGCATGGCAGGAACAGTACTCATCTTTGGAGATGTCGCTTGAAATTGCGAATTATCACCACGGTATAGAGACACGGGTTTATCAATCAATTCAATAATATAAGTTTGCTCACCTTGAAGGTTTGCTTGATATTGAAAAGGGACTTTACTGTTTTGTGTGGTAGCAATAGCTCGGTGAACATTTTGCCCATTGCTGGTTGGGCGTGAAAGACTATTTCCAGCTCTATTTTTGCCACTTCTTAGATCTTCATTATATTTTATGATGGCATCGGTTATTTCTATATTGCGAAATTGATTGTCTGCTGAACTTGAAGCTGCAGCGGAGCCAGCCCCCGCTGCATATATTGCAGCAATCGTCATAAGACTTATTTTTTTTAGTTGCATTGAAATCTTCCCTATTATTGTTGTTTGAACAGGTCAAGCACAATCCTGTCTTCACCTTTTTATCTTTCAGAACAATTCGCATCCAATATCTTTTAGCTATGGATAAATGCTCACAAGGAATGCATAAAGGGAATTTTGATACAAGTTGCTCGCTGTTAATTTAATGTTAAATACTAGCGAGCTTGTTTAACACATTGTTTAATAGAATATTAAAATGACAGTATAGCTCTGAGCTTTTGGTTGTTACATTTAGGTTGTCAATGTTGCTATGGCGGTTGAAGTGTTCTATTTGATACAAATAGTTACAGCTTGGTTCCTTGTTTGCGATTGATTACTTATTTGCATTTGTTAAGGTCGTGTTACCTATAGAACAATCAAATTAATACGCATTAGGCATCGATGAAGTGGTGTTAGTCGAACTGTGCAGGAGAAGCTAAAACATGGAGCTAAGGCATATTAAGCATTTTGTGTTGCTCGCAGAAGTTAAGCATTTCAACAAAGCGGCTGAAATTCTCAATATTACCCAACCTTCATTATCTAAGAGTATTCAACGCCTTGAAATGCTGATAGGCGGACAATTATTAAATCGAGATTCAAAGTCTGTGTCGGTCACGGCGCTGGGACAAGTGTTACTTAAGCATGGGCAAAAAATTCTCAAAAAATTTGAAGAAATGGAACAAGAAGTCACTTTGTTTCAAGGCTTTGATGAAAAAGAGTTACGTATTGGCGCAAGTCCAATACCATCCAATAGTCTAGTTGGGCCTATTGTTGGTCACTTCTTAAGAGATTTTGCTGACATAAGTGTCGAGCTCAAAGTGGCCGCTTGGGAAGAGCTTTATCAACAGCTTATTTATGGTGATATAGATTTTTTTGTTGCTGAAACTAAAGTCACTGAACTTGAGAAAAGTGAGCTAGTTACTGTCACCGAACTGCCACCATATAAAGTTATTTTCTGTTGTAGACCTGAGCATCCGTTAACACAACTTCCACGTTTATATTTGCCGTCATTTAGAGATTATCCGTTAGCGATTCCTCGCCATTTGCCTAAATCGATTGCTGATGCTTTTGAAGATTTATTTAAGCAACAACGGGAGGACTTTTCTGGTATGGTCCGTTTTGATCAATTCCATCCGATTAAAGAGTCGATTATTAATGGCGATTTAATTGCGTTAACACCAGAGATATCAGTAAGAAGCCAAATAGAGAAGGGAGATTTAGTCGAATTATCTCCTTATGTTATGCCACTGATTTACGCACGTTTTAGTATAGTATCTTTGAAAGAGAAATCTCATTCTAAAGCGGCGGAAGGCTTCATTAAGTTTTTAGTTAATCGAGCTGAAACGGTGAAATTAGCAACGCCAGAGCTGACTTCATCAGAGGTTTCAGCATCAGAGCGTGCTAAAACTGAAGCGTCTGTTGCAGAGTTAACAGTATAAAAGAGTAGTTAAGCTAATAAGCAAGTGTCTAAGGAGGCATTAACATCAAAAAATTGATGTAGTTTGCCCAAAAAGAAAGGCCTTCATCTGAAGGCCTTTTAGTTGATTATATTAATGATTTATTAGTGATACTTTTTACGACGACTTGCGCCAAGTAATCCTAAGAAAACTAACCCTAATAAACTTAAACTTCCTCCATCGTCATTCTCTGGAGTTGCTTCAGGTTCAATTGGATTCTCTGCTGCTGGTGGAGTTGGCTCCACACCATCAGAGTTAACCATTAACATGAATGTTGTCGTGCTCATATCATTCGGGAACACATTATCAGCAACAGTCACAGTTACCATGGTTTCTCCGTGGAAGTCAGCATCTGGCGTAATATCAAAAGTTGAACCTGATTTATGGCCATTGACTACAGCAGTAACATTGTCGCCCGTTACTGTAATTGTATTAGCAGACATGCCGCCATCATTATCAGTATAGTGAACTGCAATGCCTTCTAATGTGGCATTTTCATCAACCATGTGATCATTAATTGACTGCATTGAAATATTGGCTGCAACGGTAACAGTTTGAGATGTGTTTGCATCCGCAATGCCATCAACTGTACCAGTAACATCAATTAATTGATTGACTCCAAGCGCTGCTTGAATGACTTCAGCTTGGAAGCTTACTTCAACACGACTAGACTGCGGGCCATCGATGTTATAACAAACCACTAATTCATCATGTAATTTGTCGTTAAGATCATTGTAGGCATACGATGCACCTTGGTGTCCATTAAGTGGCCAGTAACCAGCTCTTGGTCCATTGTAACCACGTACACCAATTGATCCTGAACCACTTTGGCTGCCAACATCAACATTGTTGTAAGCCATGATGTATTCATATTCACCGGCTTTATGGCTAGTGTATTCACGCATAAATACTTGGAAGTCGTAACTATCATCACGAGGAGTAATGATTTGATTCCAGTTTTCATCGTAACCAAAGTCATGGGTGGCTGCATTATCCCATTCAAGTAGGGTGTAGCCTTCATAGTAAGCAATCGATACACCTTTTTGTAATTCAGCATCCCAGCTAGGTTCATAAATCGCTAGTGTGGTTTTCTGATTCCAGTTGATGTCTTGTTCTGCATTCCATAACGGCGCGACAATAAAGTCAGGTGGCGTTGAGTAGTTTGTTGCAGGTAACTCTAAATGCACTCGTTGAGGCATGATATCCCATGGATTGAATTGCAGGTAATCCAGTTGCAGCCAACCACGAGAACTCAAGACAACTTGGTCTGTCACAAAGTAGTCTTCATTATCAAACGGTTTCATGTCGCTATAAATTGTCGGAATTGTGACTTCGTGAGTCCAGTCAGCCCAGCCCCATTCATTCACTTCATAGAATGAGCCCCAAGAAGGCTGTATATCGAACTTAACGAGATCAACATACTTACCATCAATTGGCGTACCATCGATATAGTCAATATTCCATGGGGTACGACACATAGGGTCGGTTTCATTAGTCGTAACCACATAGTTAGTGGCTTTATCTGCAGTATTTAATTGACTTGTGGTCAATGTAAATCCGCTATCAGTTGCAGTGACGCCTGCTAAATCCACCAGTGAATCAGGCACAATACTTAGGCCTTCTGATAGTAAAGCTGTTAACTCTACATTACGGTCAGCGCCACTTTGATTCGCTTGCACAATTAAGCTTACATCAATAATGTCACCCACTCGTGCAGCATCTTGTGAACTGTTGATTGATACTGTGTTCACGCCACGTTTTATGGTCATTGGTACTAAAGTCAGTGAACCTTCCTCATTAGTACCAGCTTGAATAGCTGCTGCAGAGTAATAGGTTTTACCTTGCTCCATCATCATATTCCAATCAATATTTAATGATGAGTTTAGCTCCTCTGAGTCACTGAAAGTTAAGCTAATATCATTAGTTTGTTCTTTGGCAACTAAAGCATATGACATTTCATAAGTGTCGATATTCTCCCATGGGTACATTATATAGTTTTGTACCATGATGATGTATTCACCTGCTTGTGGATTTTCCAGTGAGCAATATTCACCAATGGTCGTTTGTGGTAATTGCGAGCCACAAATAGCCTCAGAGTAATGAAGTTGGCCGTCGTTGTTATAGTCTTGGAATATCATGATGTCAGCATCAGCAAACACATCATGAGCCGTATTCATAGAAGACTTTATACGGTCGGTTAATTCAGCTCTGAAAACAGCCGTATTCTGCGGAACCGTTACATTGAAAGTTTTGATATTGGCAAGTTCGGTATTCCAAAAACCATTTTCATCGACCATTTGATCGCTAAATTGCAGTCTTGGTAAATCAAACTCATGAACAATAGCTTCAACAGGCGCATAGGCAACACCTGAAAGTGAGCTCGCAGGTACCCCAAATGGCACATCCTCGATGGTATGAGATGCCATATCATCATGGGCTTTTACATTGATGGTATTGGGTAGTGTTGTACCTGTAAACTTGGCCGAGAATGGCCAATGTGAAGCTGGAATTGTTTCATCAGTAGCGATGAATTGAATTTCACCATGGGTTTCTGCCACCGTTCCATCGTACCAAGCCATGTCAGATTCTTCGAAAGAGCCGTTAATGGTTAAAGTGATTGACTCACCTTTTTTCAAACTAAACTCTGCCGGTGTTACCGTCATTTTTGCACTTGGATCTAATGAATAACCCCTGTACATAGGACCTTCCTGTGCTTGGTTAACTTCAACACTCCAAGTACCGTCTTTGGTCGCTGTGACAGTTCGTAGCCAAGTACAAGTTCGGCCACAATCATTGTTGATTAGCTGCGGTAAATTCAAATCACGAACTAAACCGCCATTTTGTGGATTAGCACGGCGAAAGTTATCAGCCGTTTCATCCATTAACAGACCCGCGTTAATAGCGCGTTCAACATTTGCTAAACCATGTCCTGCGCGGTAAACACCCGCAACCTTTGTTTCCCCCGTCATTGGATGGGGAGTTTTGATCGCCATACTATCAGCGGTCATTTGTAGTGCCGATTGAATTTGGCTCGCAGTCCAATCAGGGTTGGCCTGACGAATCAGCGTCATCATACCTGCTACATGTGGTGAGGCCATCGATGTACCACTAATAGTATTGTAATCTCGGGTATCACCGTAAGGGTTAAATGGGCTTTCATCATTCCAAGCGGCAAAAATATTCACCCCTGGCGCAGCAATGCCGGGTGAGAATAACTCATCAACTGTGCTAGATGGACCACGAGATGAAAATGAAGCTAACCAATCGGCATCATCTTCATTGATATCACGTGTAGCACGTGATGCTGTTATGGTGCCTGATAAGGTTTCACCATTGGCAGACATAAGCCAAGGCTGTAAACCGGTAACGTTCCAGCTACCAAAGTACTGGCTTGCAGTTAAATGAATACCAGGGATAACGTATGCATCGTCAACGACATGAGCATCTTCATTCCATGTGTTATAAAGAACAAAGCCACCAGCGCCGCCGGCTTGTACATTCACTGCTTTTTCGACGCGTGCAATATCGCCACGTTCACAAATAACAATGTCTGTTGCTTGGAAGGTATCGGCAGCAAATGGGCTGTTACAACGGGCATCACCAAAGTCGGCAGCGATAACAAAATCACCGCTGAATTCCGCTGATATGCCTGCGCCATCAAGTTGCTGAGGTGCTAAATTGCTGTCGCCACCCATAAGGTTATTAAGTGCTTTATCATGAATATTGATTGAGCGAGCATGAGTGGTTGCTGCAACATTGAGAACCCAAGGGGAGGTATGATCTACCGTGTATAGGCTATCTTCGCCATAGGCTGCACCAGAGTTACCTGCTGAAAGTGCGACAGCGATACCTGCTTCACGAGCCGATAAGAATGCCATTTCAAATGCATCGTTCCAAGGGAAGCTTTCACCGCCGCCAATAGACATGTTGATTGCATCAACACCATCCAGGATAGCTTGCTCGATACCAAATAAAATCGCATCGCCGGGACAACCATCAGAATCACACACTTGGTATGAAATTATATTTGCATGGGGCGCAACACCTGAAATCATTGGCATACTGACGCCAATAGGGTTACCCGCACCGCCGCCAAGTTCGGTGGTTACTACATCCACATCATATAAAATATTACCCGCAACCGTGCTGGCTACGTGGCTACCGTGGCCTTCATAGTCTTCACCAAATTGCATATCAGTTGGATAAGTGCCAGTGATGTTTTCATGGGTATAAACCCCAATAAGTTTGTCATTACACTTATCTGCAAACTCGGCTTCAGCACAGCCACCTAAGTAATTACCACTACCAAGCGGGTTGGTATGCACATAACCATCACCACCCACAGCAGCGAAAGAAGGATGATCGGTATTAACGCCAGTATCAATGATACCTACCACCATACCCTCACCTTGGTATTTCATTCCATTTGAGGTTGCAGTTCCATCCCAGATCCCAGTTGCGCCAACATGTTCTGGTCCTATATCTGTATGTAACTGTAATTTTGTTGAACGCTGAATAAAGGCAACTTCAGACTGCTCAGCCAGGCGCATAGCCTGCTGTTGAGTCATTTTTACTGTGAAAGCATTAATGGCTGTAGTGAATTGTTTTTCCGCTTGAACACCTGCTGTTGCAATTACTTGTTGTTGTTTATTAAGCAAGTGAGTTTTATAGCCATCAATGGCTTGTTGATGTTGTGGCTGGGCATTGAAACTATTTAGGTTGCTGCGCTTTCGCTGTAGTGCTTGCTTAGTGGATTGCAATCCTGGAATCGTGCCATCGTAAGTGGCAATTGGCTTGTCATTCATTCTTACTATGTAAGTGTGCTCGCCGCTCAGTCCTTGTTCTAAATTAATCTTTTGTGTGGCTGACTTAGATTGATAATGAATATTTGCTGATTGCCTATGGCGCAGAGGAGTTGACACTGACTCTGCCTTATATTGAGCCGCTAATTTTTTTTGCTTGTGTAGCTCCATCATATTAATTGTTGAAGGTATTTGCGGCTCAGTATTCAATTTAGACTGCTGATTAATATCAGCAGCTACATTGCCTACACCGCCAGCATAAATAGCAGCAAGTGTCATCAATGTCAGTTTTTTTATTTTCATGATGCTTCCCTATTAATTATTATTTTATTAACCGCAAACAATTAAATTTGGCAGTTAAATAGATATTGCAAAATTGTTAACTGATAATCCAATGAGAAATTAAGCATTGAACAATGCAATAAAACTATTAATTGAAAATAGTTTTTAAAATTTATTGATGCACTTTTTGAATTGATTTAATACCTATTGTTAATCAATTAAGTTAAAATTAAATGATACATTTTGATACGAATTTTTTTTACATAAAATTCTTTTAATTCAATATTTTAGTTATTTTATTTTAACCTGGTTTTATTTGGTTGTTTATGTTTAACTTTAAAGTTAATATTCGGTTAATGCATAATTGATTTTATTTTTTAGTTTTATTTGATGTGTTTGTTGTTTCTGGTTAAGTTGACGTGATTGTTATTGATCTAGCTTTTGTTTTGTTTTTATATATTTGGGATTGTTATGGAATTACGTCATTTAAAACATTTTTTGGTGGTTGCTGATTTAAAACATTTCCATCGTGCTGCACTTGAATTGAATTTAGCTCAGCCTTCGTTATCACGAAGCATTCAAAAAATGGAAGACTTATTAGGAGCCAAATTATTAGAAAGAACATCACGTTCAGTGACATTAACTCCATTTGGAGAAGTGGTTGTTGAACATGGTAGTCGGATTATTCGTGATGTGGATTTTTTAAAGCGTGAAATTAAAGCTATTCAAGGACTAGAAACCGGAGAGTTAATTGTTGGTGCCAGTGCAATACCTTTAAACAGTATTGTGGGACCTAGCATTGGCCAATTTGTTAATAGTTTTCCTAATGTAAATGTGGAGTTGAAGGTCGGCAATTGGTTGTCGCTATATCAGCAGTTATGCAAAGCTGAAGTGTCGTTGTTTATTGCAGAAACCAGAGCGACCGAGTTGGATCACAGAGAAGATATTGAAGTTATTCCATTGCCAAGCTTTCAGGCTATTTTTTGTTGCCGTGCAGATCACCCATTGACTCAACAAGATTCGTTATCTTTGGATACTCTTAAGCAGTATCCCATTGCGATCCCATCAGCTTTACCTAAGCCTTTATATGATCAATTTGGCGATCTGTTTTCAAAGTATCGAAACGATTTCTCTGGCTTGGTTAAATTTGAACAGTTTCAGGCCATTAAAGAATCATTGTCTGAGTGCGATTTAGTGGCGTTAGCGCCAGATGTATCGGTTAAAAAAGAGATTGAAGCGGGTAGTTTAGTGGCATTATCGCTAGCTGATATGCCAGACATTCAAGCATCATTTAGCATTGTTCATTTAAAAAACCGCCGACTCACGCCAGCAGCAACAGCTTTTATCAATTTTATTAATCCGGAGTAGACTTATTTAATAGTTTTTTCCGCTTGATGTTGATGGCTTATTATTTGATTAACAGTGTCAAATATCCATTGAAATAAAGGCTTGTTTCGATGCCGATAGTGGTGGCAAAAATAGCTGTTAAATTTTGCAGGTTTGTTTTCTATTTGAATGCGCTTACTTAATACCTGAGATGAATCTACACCATGATACTCAGCACCTGCTGCATGTATGAGTTCAGTTTTAGCGACAACGTTTAAAATTGATTCAGGGTGCGGGCTTCTAAAGACTATTTTTGGGGTTAAGCCTGATCTTTCTAGATATCTTTCTACGAAAGTGGTGTTCTCATTCCAGCCTGGTATATGTAAAACTGCCAGAGGATAGGTTGCAAGTGCTTGTTCATCAATGGCTCTGCTAGCAAGCGGGTGCTGCTTACTTAAATATACACGGGCATGTAAACTCGGCATTGATTTTACCGTCATTTCTTTAGACAATTTTGGTGAAAGTATTGTTACTGCAATATCTTGCTTTCCTGTTAATAAATCCTCTTCAGTATCCTTATTCCAAACTGACACAACCAGTTCGACTTTTGGTGCAACCTCGTGAAGTGCCAAAAACAACTTATCACTTATTAATCCTATTAGTACTGGATGCAAGGTGACATTGAGTCGCCCTGTCAATTCAGACATTTCAAATTGATCGACATGATTAATAATGTCGGATAGCTCTTGCCAAGTATTAGGTAAGTGCTGGGCTAAATAGTGGGCTTTATCTGTAGCACTTAGACCATGTCTCGTTTTGACAAAGATAGGATCATTGAAAGCATCACGCAGTTTTTGTAAGGCGCGGCTCACCGCAGGTTGGCTCATATTGAGTCGTTCAGCGGCTTTATGGGTATTAAGCTCTTCATACAAGATGAAAAAAACAGTGATCAAATTAAGATCGAGCATTTCAAATGGGGTTTTATTCATTGTATTTAAGGATAATTGCTCTGAGGTTTTTATAGTGTATTGCGGAACTGCTGAAATGTCGAAGTTGTTGTCATTTAGATAGCTAGACTTTAAGCCAATCGACTAAAAAGCCCTTAACAGTTGAGTTAAGGGCTTTAGTTAAAGGCTTTTGTTAAAGGCTTTAGTTTAGCGCTATCAAGAAAATGGTATTGTCGCTATTTGACTATTGCTCTAATTTGATTTTTCCACTCACTGTGCTGGCATTAAAGCTGCCGCTTCCTTGTTGGGTTTTAAATTGAATAGACTGACGTGATGAATACTTGGTTTTCATTGGTTTATCGTCAGTTAAACGATTTTCAATTCTTCCACCTGGACCACCATCAATCTCGAATGCTAAATTTGGCATATTGGTAAACTTAACTTCAATGTCACCGCTGACAGTATCGAATAATACTTTAGTGATGGCGTCACTCAGTTTAACTTCAATATCGCCGCTAACAGTAACCACTTTAACTTTTTCCGCAGCAGTAAAACTGCCTTCAACGTCACCAGAAACTTGGTCAATGCTTAAGTCTGTGACTAAGTTATTTTCAGATTCTAACTCACCACTGACCAGGCGATATTTTACTTTACCTTGCACATCTTTGTCTTTGATATCTCCTGACACAGTTTCTAATTCAATGTTACCGTTAAGCTTTTCAGCTTTGATGTCGCCTGAAACAGTGTTTAAGCTGATTTTACCTTCAATATCTTCAACTTCCATACTGCCACTGACTAAAGATAATTGAACTTTACCAACTAGTTTCTCAACTTCGTAGTCAGCAGAAACCCCTTCGGCTTCCAGTGCTAAATTTGATGGAATACGAATAACTAAGTTTGAACCTTGATCATTGTTACCGCGGTAGCTGCTTGGTAGCTTATCCTCTATGATAATATCGCCGCCTTTTTTTTCAAAAACAAAGCCCTCTGATAGTTCATCAAGCTGACCCTTTACGCTAATAATATCCTTATCCCAACCAATAATTTCGACCTTGCCACGTTGTACTTTTAACTCAATATTAGGGTTGGCAGAAACGGTCATTTCACGCTCTATCTGTTCGACTGCTTGCGCCATCAGTGGAGTCATTAACAGACTGCAGCCGAATATCGTTCGACTGACTAGCTGGTTAAGGGTGATATTCATATTTGATTTCCTTGAGTTGATGGAGCTGTATTCATTGGTGTGCGTTGCTGTTGTTGTAACAATTCTATTTCGCGTTTCATAATCCAAAGCCATAAATCCCAAACTTGTTTATTGTTAGGGTCATTCTTTAAGGCTTGCTGAATCTCTTTTGAGGCAAGTTCTAGTTCTGAAAACCCTTTATTGAACGGGTTAGTTTGATTATCAAGCTGTATACCTACGGTGTATTTGTTGTCTTCAAATGAGGCAATTTGTTGCTGATGCGTCTGGGCAATTTGATCGACCAGTGCAATTAAATCTTCGGTGGACTGGTTTGATAATGCGTTATTGACCGTTAGGGTTTCAGTGGAGCTGATGTTTGGCGTCGACAGTTTCCAGCCTAATACCATCACAAATGCAAGGCTTGCGGCCATTGCAATCATTTTCCAATGTGAATCCCCTTTGACCATGCTGTTTTGTGTCATATTGCTGTTGGTTTTCGCATTAATTTGGTCATCAATGTCTTGCCAAAGATCGACCTTAGGACTGATTTCTTTGGGTAAACTGGCTATCAAATCGTCAAGGTTTTCTTGTTGTGGTTGGTTTTTTTTCATGACAGCATTTCCTGTAACATCTGTTTTGCTCTGTGGTACTGGGTTTTGCTCGTTCCCACTGCAATATTCAATATTTCTGCAATTTCCTGATGCTGATAACCTTCAATGGCGCTTAATACAAATACCACTCTGGTTCTTTCTGGTAACTTCATTATTAACTTGTCTAAACGGTGATATTCATAATGCCGACTTGCTTCTTGTTCGTTTTCGTCGGTAATACTGCTATCAGGTAAAAAGCGGTGCCAAAAACGCTGTTTGGCTTTCATGCTGTTAATGGCTTGATGAACCGATAACTTATGCAACCAAGTGGTGAACTGACTTTGACCATTAAACTGTTCTAATTTTTGCCACAATCTAACAAAGCAGTCCTGACAGATTTCATCGGCATGATCATGACTACCACTAAGGCGAAAACAAATGGCATACACTCGTCCCTGGTGACGCAAATATAACTGCTTAAATGCAGCTTTATTACCTGACCTGGCTAGATTCACTAATGTCTCGTCAGGCGTAAGCCCATCGATTTGATCGTGATTAGCCTGATTTTGATCTGTTTCAGCGTTTTTACTTGGCTGCTGAAACTGGCAATCAATGTCAGTAATGTTGTTGGAGTTCAGGGTCACCGTTTTATCCGTTTGGGTGCGAGTTACTAGATTAGACATTAGCAAGTTAGTAAAAGGTTTACTCGTATATAAAAAATAATATCTAGAAAATCAACTTTTGGTCGATAAAGATACAGTCAGTATCCTGAAAGCTAATACATTATTAGCTTATACAGGCTATAAAAATTAGTTTGCTTAAAAGTTGTCTAATAGGTAATTAAGCATCTATATTTTTAATGTACCTTAAGGTTATTAAGGATTTATATGCTAATTCGTACCAAGTTAATATTGAGTGTTGTGGTGTCACTAGTCGCATTTGTCGCGATGTTTTTATTGCAACTCTATACCAGTGATGTGAAATCGACTTTGGCAGGCGCTGCCAACAATATTACTGAAATTGAGCGAGAAGTTTTACAACTTCGAGTGACGGAAAAAGACTTTTTTGCCCGGTTAGACAGTAAATATATTGATGAACATGACAATATTTATGTCGATATTAATAATACGATAGCTGCGCTTAATGAGGCATTAACCGATCGTGGTTTATCCACTCAAAGCTTATCGAGTTTTAACCAAAGTCTGGACACCTATAAAACCATGTTTGCTGAGTTAGTGACTTTACAAACAGAAATAGGCTTAACACCGAAGACGGGTTTATATGGGGATTTACGCAAGTCAGTTCATAATGTTGAAACCATTTTAAAAGAGCAAGGACAAGCGGAGTTATCAGTCACCATGTTACAGTTGCGCCGTAACGAGAAAGACTTTATGTTACGCCGGACCCAAAGCTACCTAGATAAATTCGAAAAGAATTTAGATTTATTCCAATCCCAACTTCAGTCTTCATCTCTCAATTCATCAACCAAGAATCAACTATCAGGATTGGCTGATGCTTATCAAAAAAGTTTTATCTTATTAACTGATAAAGAAAAGCTATTTGGTTTAACCGCTTATGATGGTGACATGCTGAAACTAAGAGAAGCCATTAAAAGGACGGATACCGATCTTATTCATCTGCATGAACAAACTAATGCTCAAATTGCAGGAGCTGAAACTAATGCGCTGATTTTAGGGGTAAGTATTTTTGTGCTTATCTCCGTGATCTTATCGATTTCTGCTTATCTTATTTTACGCAGTATTGTGGTGCCGATTAATGATATCAATCGGGTGATCTCAGAAGTTGAAAAGAATAAAGATTTAACGCTTCGTTGTGATGAAAGCAAAAACGATGAACTTGCAAGAATTGCAAAACACTTTAATGCCATGGTGCTCAGTTTTCAGCAATTGATTGAGCAAGTGAACGAATCAGTAGATGCGATGAATATCTCCTGCGAGGAGCTGACTCAAAATGCTGTTACGGCATCTGAAGGCGTTTCAAAACAATTAAGTGAAACGGACATGGTCGCAACAGCCATTACTGAAATGGGGGCGACCATTGATGAGATTGCCAGTAATACTGAGCAAGCAGCACTTAAAGCCAACGAAACCAATGACAATGCTCAGCAAGGTTTAGTCAGTGTTGAACAGACAATTGAGAAAATACAAAGCTTAGCAAGTCAGCTGAGTGATTCATCAAACGTGGTCGCAGACTTAGAACGTGACAGCGAAACCATAGGCAGCGTGTTAGATGTTATTAGAGGTATTGCAGAACAAACTAATTTACTGGCATTAAATGCTGCTATTGAGGCTGCTAGAGCCGGTGAGCAAGGCAGAGGATTCGCGGTAGTGGCAGATGAGGTCAGAAACCTTGCCATGCGCACCCAAGAGTCCACCGAAGAAATTTCGAAAATTATTTCAACTTTGCAAAGCCGTACTCATTCGATTGTGCAGTTAATGGATGCCAGTCAACAGCAGGGTTCAGAAAGCGTCGAGCAAGCTGGTGGAGCAGGGGACTTACTCAACTCAATCACCCAAGATGTGCAAACCATATCAGACATGAGTACCCAAATTGCGACCGCCATTGAAGAGCAAAGTATGGTGGCTGCAGAAGTCGGTAAAAATGTAGTGGTGATCCGTGATATTGCAGATGAAACAGCCAATGCAACTGAAGAGAATGCGGCGGCAACACAAGATGTTAGACAGCGAGCAGAGTCATTACATGAAGCGGTGAGCTTATTTAAAGTGAGTTAAATCTAAAAGCCATTTATTAGGCTCTAATATGCAATGGGTTTATGCAATGGGTTTATGCAAATGGCTTTTGCAATGGGCTTATGTAATTGGCTTTAAAATCAGTATTAACTATTTACAGGAATAGTCCACATTATTGAGTTCCAATCAGTGAAGTGTTTTTGTGTAAGGTTTATATTAAATTCAAGTGGATATTAAATAAAAAGAATAATTGGGATAGCGATGTTTGTTTTAAGAAAGAGTCATACACAACTACAACAAGAAAATGATGCGTTAAAAGAGAAAATTAATCAGTTATCTAATGAAAATGCTCAATTAGCTGATAACAATGCGCATCTAAATGAACAATTCAATGCTATTCAAGAAAATTCAGATACAAAATTTAGAGGAATGCTCCTAGATTGTGCGATTCAATCCTTAGGACATATTGAAGGAGTTAGAGGCACTGTCCTTCAAGCTCATATTGATATTAATAATGAGAAAGAAGCGAGTGAACAAATTAACGACTCGCTAGATGCTTCAAATCAATCACTTGAAAGCATGGTTGAGGGCATAGAGACAATCACTCAAAAAATGACTGGCTTAACGACTAATATATCTGGTTTATCTTCAATGGCAGATAACATCAATTCGTTTGTTGCGACTATTTCAAAAATTTCTGACCAAACTAATTTGTTAGCTTTGAATGCTGCAATTGAGGCAGCTCGTGCTGGAGATGCAGGTCGAGGTTTTAGTGTCGTTGCTGATGAGGTGAGGGCCTTAGCAAGCAATACCAATGGTTCTGCTAAAGAAGTTGCTGAGTTAGTGCAACAAATTATTCAATCGACCAATGAAACTGTTTTTTCAGTTGAAGATATTCAAGGTAGTAATGCAGAGTTAGCGGGTGGGATGTCATCTCTTAATGAGGATTATGATTCTATTATTTCATTCTGCACTTCTATGAAAGATGCAATTGGTCATGCTTCATTACGTACCTTTATTCAAACAGTAAAGTTGGATCATATTGTATGGAAAGGCGATGTTTATGCTGTCGCTTCTGGAGCGAGTCAAAAAGAGATTGGAACATTTTCAGATCATACTATGTGTCGATTAGGTAAATGGTACCAAACAACAGGCAAGGAAAGTTATGCCAATTTATCTGCCTTTAAAAGGCTAGATGAGCCACATAAACTTGTGCACTGTAATGGGGTTGAAGCGCTTTCTTTAATTAATGCTGGCGAGAAAGAAAATGCATTGAAATACCTAGAAGCGATGGAGTTAGCCAGTGAGAAAGTGATGGCTTGTTTAGATGAGATTGCACAAAGCAGCTAAGGTAATTAGCAGACATTAATTTAATTGTAATAAATTCAAGCCAACAAAAAGCCCAATCACTGATTGGGCTTTTTAGTGTTCAATGAACCATTTATTCAAACTGTTTGGTTTCAGACTGCTTATGCTGGCACAATAGTGTTTACACCATCTGGTGAGCCAACCAATAATACGTCTGCACCGCGATTAGCGAATAAGCCGTTAGTGACAACACCAACAATGGCGTTAAGCTGAGTTTCGAGTGCTTTAGGGTCAAGAATTTTATAGTTGTACATATCTAAAATAACGTTACCGTTATCCGTTACAACACCTTCACGGTAAACAGGATCGCCGCCAAGTTTAACTAATTCACGTGCCACATATGAACGTGCCATCGGAATAACTTCGATTGGTAGTGGGAATTCACCTAACACATCAACTTGCTTAGTATTATCTACAATACAGACGAACTTCTTTGCTACTGCAGCAACAATTTTTTCGCGTGTTAATGCAGCGCCGCCGCCTTTGATCATATCCATGTGAGCATTGATTTCATCAGCTCCATCGACATAAACAGATAAATCAGCAACGCTATTCATATCAAATACTTCAATACCTAATTGCTTCAATTTTTCTGTTGAAGCTTCAGAGCTAGAAACTGCCCCTTGAATGTCGTGCTTCATTGTCGCTAACGCATCAATAAAGTGATTTACCGTTGAACCAGTTCCTACACCAACAATACTGTTTTCTTCGACGTATTTTAGTGCAGCCCAGCCGGCAGCTTTTTTCATTTCATCTTGGGTCATATCAACATCCTAAGGTGGCTATTTAGCTATGGTAAGTATTAATTTGGGCAAGAGTATAGCAAATGCTTGCCTGTTCAAGATATGACAAGGATTTAATTAATTGCATCAATGGTCTCAGAAGTTGACACAGAATAAAATTCTGCCTGTTTAAAGGCATTTAGCACTCGAAAATTTATGTCACTAGCAAATTTACGCTCTAATCGAATATCCATCACATAGGCTTTTACCGTTAAGGTAATCAGATGCTCACCATATTGATAATCAGTGGCAATATTGACCGTAATGGGTTTATCTAAAAAAGTGTAAGGCGAACATTGAGTGGCTTCTTTTGCCAGTTGAATCGCGTGCAGATGATCAACGCTAATGGGTAGCTTAAATGTCACCACTACCATTTCATCTAATGCGCCACTGTTAGCATTCGACACCGCCGTTTTTAAGGCCTCAGCGTTGGGCACCATGACAGTATTGTCATCAAAAGTGCGTAGCCAGGTGACACTCCAATCAAGTTGAATCACCTCACCATAGTGACCTGAAAGCGTGACCATATCACCCACTCGATAAGGCGGGGTGATCATAATAATCAGTCCAGCAATCATATTTTTAGCGGGCTCTTGTGTCGCTAAACCTAATACAATCCCGATGGAACCAATAACGGCTAATATCAAATTCTCGTGAGGGTCGATGATTTCAGTGATGGTGTAAATCATCACGGTAGCCCAAACAAATAAGCGCGCAAAAGGGTATAAACGACTCCAGAGTAAACGGTATTTTGGCAGTTTGATGGTGAGCTGTTTCAACACAAATTGCACGATAACCATAAGCAGCCAAGCAAATAAACATACGGTGGCAAAAGCTAATAATTTATCAAAAGAAATAATGTCGAGTATGGCTTGTAGTGCTTTACGTGAATCATCCATGCTTATTGCTCCTACAAGTAAAGTTTATTGTGATTAACTAAATGACTGGCGATAAGCCGGGTTAATGTTGGGGGAATGACGTAGTAATGCTGAGCAAAGTCCAACTTTGAGTAATGAGGTTTAAGTAAGCCCTGGCGTGAAAGATATTCTAATTTTAATGAGCTTTGTTCTATGCTGGTGGCAAAAATTTCAGCATGCTGAAATATGCGTAAGCCTCCATGAACATAGATCTCAGCCAAGCTAAATAAATCTTCATCAGTACATTGTTTAAGTGTTGCTAAGTCCGGTGTGCATATTGGTTTTATGCTTAAAGGGTGATTAGGGTCTTCGGTTAACGCATTAAATAGTAAAACACAGGCGAGTTTGCTGTGACCGCCACTGACTTGGTGCAATTGCTTTGTTAGCTGTTCAAATGCGGCTTTCTCTGTTTCTTCATTGCCATCACTTGTTAAAGTCAGGCTAATATTAGCGGTTTTAGCTTGGATGACATCTCGAAACTCTAATAAAGAAAAGTATTCTAATCTAACGATAATTTTGACGAAGTTTGTGATGGAGTATTGTGACGATAAGCGATGCCATACATAGGTTTCACAGCCTAGGATCCAGCAATGCTGTTGGCGTGTTTCCATGATAACTGTCGCGAAGGTCACTAAAGCTTGATAGTTGCCCATCATTCTCAACATCAGTTTATGTAAGTCATCAATGATAATGATGTGTGAGTCTTGTTGATTAATAAGTGCAATTGCTTCAGTGATGGATTTGGGCTCATCGGTAATATTGAAGCAATAACACAAGTTAGCGATGGCTTCTTTGGTCGTGAGCGCTGCGTGGTAAAAGCTGACGTAAGTGACTGGCACTTGTTGATGATATTGATGATGAAATTGATTCAGAAAAGAGCTAACGCCAGAGCCAAACGGGCCTATCACCGCGGTTAACTCGCCTTTATTATTTTGCCAACGAGAGATCGCATCACTGACCTTTTTCTGCTGAACATCTCGGCCAATAAACTGACTATTTACCGCTTGGAGAGGCGTTTCAATTTGCTGCTGATTTGACTGCTGAATTAGCTGAACATCTTGACTATCAAGGGCGACTGACTCGGCAAGCTTATTTGCTAAAGGCTGTAAGTCAGTTCTTATTGGATGATAAAGCAGACACTTTTCTACTTCAGAAAGTATGGTTGTGTCACGGGGATAAAGTTGGCTTATTTCCTTAAGCGAAAGTTTGCCTTCAATGCTGTCGCCATCATGACTGCTAGTCGATTGTCCTGATATTAGGTTTTTTATTGATTGCCATGCTTTTGAAACGCGTGGGAGTTGAACATCCATTTAATCGCTACCTTCATTGTCGACACATGCAAGCTCTTGGCTTAATTCCATTGATTTTACTTAGCTTAAGTTAACTTTAGCATACTTAATTGAACGAACACTTATTCAATAGCTTGAATCATAAATTGGGATTTCGGCTCAACCTAAAGGCTAAAAAATCGGAAATTGACAGTACATGAAGGTGAAACTGTAAAAATGTCTAATCTAAAAGTGTCATTTTAAAGCTGAAATAACATCAACGGTGATGGTTTTTCGCTCTTTGGGGTGTGATCTATCTCGGTTGTAACCGGTATTTTGAATACACTGTTTAGCTGTAAACTAATTAAGTGATAACCTATCTTATTTGTAATAATAAACAGTGATTTAGGTCGCATTTTTATCATCAAAATACACGATAGACCCAATCGAATTTTGTCGTTTTAACTCATAAAAAGTGGCGTATATGATGGCTTCAAATAAACCACATACCCTATAAGGTTATTAGTTATGACGAAGCTAACCTCAGTTGCAATTTTGATGGCATCAATTTTTTCAATCTCTACCTCACAGGCCAGTGAGCCAATCGAAGTGATCAAGCCTGCTGTGATCACCGAACCTGAAAAAGTTGAACTAGGCAAAATGCTATTTTTTGAACCACGTTTGTCAATGTCTGGGTTTATCTCTTGTAACTCTTGTCATAATCTATCTTTAGGTGGTGTTGATGCCCTGCCAACCTCGATTGGCCATGAGTGGCAAGAAGGTCCAATTAACTCACCAACAGTATTAAACGCTGAGTACATGCTAGCGCAATTTTGGGACGGTCGAGCGGCTGATTTAAAAGAGCAAGCTGCAGGCCCTATCGATAATCCAAAAGAAATGGGTTACACCCATGAATTGGCAGTCGGAACTATTGCTTCAATGCCTGGGTATGTAGAACGCTTTAAAGCTATTTACGGTTCAGATGAAGTGAATATCGACAGAATTACCGATGCAATTGCCGTATTTGAAAAAACCTTAGTAACCCCAAATAGCCCGTTTGATCAGTATTTAGAAGGCGATAAAAAAGCGATTACTGCTGATGCGAAAGCGGGTTATCAATTGTTTAAAGATAAAGGTTGTGTAGCCTGTCATAGCGGCCCTGCTGTTGGTGGCACCATGTACATGAAAATGGGCCTAGTTAAGCCGTTTCATACTGACAACCCTGCGGTAGGGCGTAAAGGCGTAACGGGTAAAGATGCGGATAAATTCGTCTTTAAAGTACCAACCTTACGTAATATCGAACTAACTTATCCCTACTTCCACGATGGTAGCGTTTGGACATTAGAAGAAGCCGTTAACACTATGGCAGACATTCAGCTAGGTCAGACTATGACCGAAGTTGAAACCAAGCAAATGGTAGACTTCTTGAAGAGCTTAACTGGTGACCAACCACAAATTATGTTACCAATTTTGCCACCTTCAAATGAGAACACACCACGTCCGGTGCCATTTAAGAAGTAACTAGCAGCCCTCAATTTAGCTGAAAAAAGCCTACTCAATTTTTTGAGTAGGCTTTTTTATGTTTAATAATCAATAAATAGGACCTAAAAGTACCTACCACTCCAAATTGTGCCTGCTTTTTATTCATCACCAATAAGCCTATGATAACGGCATAGATTGAGTGGAGAAAAAGAATATGAATACCGCTAACAATACCAGTAAGACTGATTCACTGAATATGGATTTTAGCCAACGAATTGTTATTAATACTCATATGCTTGAGTGGGATAAAAGTCCTGCCAAAGGTGTATGGCGTAAACGTTTAGCCAGAGAAGAAGCGGAACGTGGCCATGCGACTAGTATTGTTAAGTATGATGCCGGTGCAAGCTTTACGTCACATCCGCATCCTTTAGGTGAAGAGATTTTAGTTTTATCAGGAGTCTTTTCTGATGAAACCGGAGATTATCCAGCGGGCACCTATATCCGTAACCCTGAAGGTTTCAGCCACGCACCATTTAGTGAGCAAGGCTGCGAGTTACTGGTTAAGTTACATCAGTTTCAAACCACTGACATTGAACAAGTTAGGGTAGATACTCATCATACTGATTGGCTACCAGGCCAAGGGGACTTGCAAGTGATGCCGCTGCATCAGCATTTAACCGAATCGACAGCATTAGTGTTTTGGCCTGCTGGCTGTCAATTTCAGCCTCATCGTCATTTTGGCGGCGAAGAGATATACGTTATCAGTGGCGAATTTATTGATGAGTTAGGTCGATATCCAGCAGGCACTTGGATCCGCAGTCCACACTTAAGTCAGCACAACCCCTTTGTAGAACAAGATACGGTGATTCTGGTTAAGGTTGGCCATTTGATGATAGATGAATAGCGGCCTTGATATGGTTTTTATTAAATCAATCTTGTCGTTTGCGTGCTAATAAGAAATTGTTTCAATTGATCTTATTTTACAGGGCATTTATGGTGTTATCGCTGTAATGGACAGATGACTGCAGCTATAGAATTAGGCAAGAATATCACCCAATTGATATCAACATAAACTAGGACAGCACTTAATGACTCAATCAACACTAGCAAACTTCATCAAGGCTATCGATAGCCCACAGAACATTCTATTTGAAGATACTATGGCGATTATTGAGGCGCATTATGTGTTTACGCCATGTGCGTTTACTAATGGTCAACAGAGCAATGCTGAAGGAGAAAATGCCGGCTCTTGTAAGGTGTTTGCTTTTGGGATGTTGCATCAGCTAAATGAGCAACAAACCTTGAGTTTATTTGGTCAGCATTATCGAGATGTCGTGGCCACTCCACAAGGGAATGACCACCAAAATATCCGTCAATTTATGCTTAATGGCTGGGACGGTATTAAATTTACAAGCAGCGCATTAGCATTAAAAACCGCATAGTTGCAGCTAGTTCAACCTTTAATAACCTTCAACTCCCGCCATATCTGGTAATTGATGAGCAATGCCTTTATGGCAATCAATACAGGTTTGTGCGCCGCTTTCTAAGTAGGTTGAATGCATATCAGCTGCGCGGGTTGATTGGCGAGTGAAGTCCATATAGTCGAACTCATGGCAATTTCGGCACTCTAAAGAGTTGTTGGCTTTAAGGCGTCGCCATTCATGTTCGGCTAATTGGCGGCGTTTAGCTTCAAATTTTTCAGGCGTATTAATCGACCCGACTAAATGCGCCCAAATCTCTTTTGAGGCTTGCATTTTTCGCGCTATTTTATCGGTCCATTTATGGGGCACATGACAATCGTGACAGGTGGCTCGTACACCGCTACGGTTGGTAAAATGAATCGTTGGTTTCATTTCTTCATAGACATTTTGATGGCAACTGCTACAAAACTCCTCGGTACTCGACATTTCTAATGCAGTATTAAATGCACCCCAAAAAATGATCCCAGCAATAAAGCCGCCTATTACCAGAAAGCCTAAGCTGTAATGGACACTCGGCTTTTTCATCACTTGCCAAACAGTATTCAGTAACGCGATTAATTTTTTCATATTTCACTCATAAATGAATAGAAAAGGAGTTGTAATTGACTCTTTAAACGACTCTTTACACGACTCTTTAAACGACTCTTTAAACGACTTTTTAAACGACTCTTTAAACGACTCTTTACACGATTAGGTAATGGATGACAGCTGGCCGCAGTAATATAAAAAATTAACCCGACTCAATCAGTATAAGCGGTGTCAGATTATCTGCGAGTTTGTTGGGTAAACATATAGTACGGATGCTAAAAGAAGCTAACTTAAAGGCGTTGGCGAACATACTGTCATCAGTGTAATAGTGTTTTTAGTGATAAATGGATCATTTTTAATGACATTAGAAAGAGGAGGGAACAAGCAAACAAGGGAAACCTCCCTTGCTATGTATTTTTATTTTGGTTAAATCGCTAATGCAGAAAGTTTAATCTGGTACAAGTTACCTTTGCCATTTTCAATACGGGTAAAGAACAAATACTCGCCGTTAGGTGAGATAATTGGAGTGAACTCATGGTCTGCTGTATTCACTTTACTGCCTAGACTTTTTGCCACTGTCCATTCGCCATCGATTAACTTAGACAGATATAAATCGCCTTTTCCGAGGCTATCATCGCGATCCTTGATACTAAAAACGATCGTCTTGCCGTCTCGAGACACCGCCGAATCACCAATGTTACCTTTCATACCATAAATATGGCTTGGCAATGGTCTTGGAGTGTCAAAGCCATCTCCTTTAGGCTGAGCAACATACATATGGCGACCGTTGTCCCTAAATGAAGGAAAGTATAACTCGCCTTTGTCAGTGAGTGACGGGTATAAGTCTGCTGCGGCAGAATTAACATCAGTTAAGTATTCAGGTGTTTGCCATTGGCCTTCAGCCCAAGTCGTTCGCCACAAATTGACCTCAGGTGCTTCATCCTCACCCTCTGAAATGGGTCTTTTAGAGACAAAATATAGCTGAGAGTAATCGGCACTGTAATAAGGATCTGCATCGAGGTAATCACCAGAAATAGATAAGGCTGACGGTGCTTGCCACTGACCATTGCTAAAGTCTGATTGCATCATAGTGCAGTGACTAAAATCGTCAGCACAACGGGCAAAAATGACCTTATCTCCTGCTTTGTTAAACACAGTATTAATTTCAAAATGATCGGCTGTAGAAATAATCCCAGGAGCGAATTCAACAGTTTTGTTGGCCGCTCCAGGGTTATAGTAAGCAGGAGTCGATGCAAAAGTGTGGAGTGACATCATGCATAAGCTGATTGTTATTATGGTTTTTTTCATGAAATGCCTATTGGTGATTTCTTTTGCTTTAGTAAAGCAGGTTTGATGAATTTGAACGGAGGATACAAGGGTTTGTTTTATAAATCCACACTTATGTGAACTCGAATTCGCTTTTTGTGGAAGCGAAAACCTCGGTGTTTTATGTTGCTGACCCTTTAAGTTGGAAATTAGATCTAGATAGAAAATTGTACAGTGGATACTTAATAACTGGGGAGGATAATTCTAGAGGTTGGGATGTTAACAGTGGCTTGGTCTACATCATTAAAATAACGTTTATGAGAAAAGTTCGCATAAACGTTATCTAACAATTTGCTTATTTTGGATCTCTTAGATAAGTTTTTCGATGAGCAAACTGCTGGTTTAGTTGACTAACATCGGCTTTGGTAGGATCTAGCACTTGAGTTTTTCCGTCTTCAGTGACTTGATACTTGTCGACAGTTTTGTTGACAAAATCGACGATAAATACTGGGCCAGACACTTGATTGTTAATTGAAGATAGTCGTTGCTCTGGACTGCAATCATTACATTCGATGACCATAGCAGACGCATTAGCAGCCATTAAAACTGACGCTGCTAGGATTGATACTTTGTAAGATAACGATTTCATAAAAACTCCTGTAATTCATTTCTCTAAACTGCATTAGTAGAAAGATGATCTTCGTCACACTTTTATCTTATTGAATAATAAATGAACTGTCTAGTGCAGATAATTATCTTTGGAGCTTTAAGATTAGAATCCTAATCCCTTGAAACGAATAATGTATATGTTTGTGTAGGGGTAAACGAGTAGTAATTCAGGAAGGCAATGAACCTAATGTATTCGATTCCAGCCTATTGGCATTGAGTGACCTTATACTTCATGACCCCTTAAAAATTGAGGTATTAAATTAGTGCTTATTACTATGTAGCACTTACAGTAACAATTAATTCATGGACTAGCTTTGACGATTAAAATGATATGTTGTAACATCGCGCTTCAAATCAACCCCTCACAGAGAAAAGCACGTGAAAAAACAGCTTTTATGTTCACTAATTGTCATTTCTAATGGCGCGATAGGACAGGATAATATTAACCAAACGTCAGAAATGAATGATGATATTGAACGTATTGAGGTGAGAAGACATTGGCAACCATATCGCGGTAATGTGCCATTGATTGATACACCACAAGCTGTCGATAGAATTAATGCTGACACGATAAAAAACGAGGGTATTACTCGTTTTATGGATGCCTTAGATTTTTCTCCAAGTATCGTAAGACAAAACAATTCTGGTGGCATGTTTGATAGCTTTGCTATTCGCGGTTTTTCTGGGGATGAAAACAATCCAACAGGTTACTTAGTGAATGGTTTTAATTCACGGGGTTATAACGGTAATAGAAACACCGCTAATATTGAAACCATTGAAGTAATGAAAGGACCAGGCTCGGCATTGTACGGTCAAGGTGAGCCAGGTGGTACCGTCAATATCGTTACTAAAAAGCCTCAGTTTGAAGAACAAGGCTATATTCAAGGGACTTTAGGTAACTACGATACTAAGCAAGTTGAGTTTGACCACACTAAAGGCATTAGTGATGATGTCGCTTACCGTATCAATGGTTTTTATGAAGATTCAGATACCTATCGCGATCATGTTGATGTTCAAAGTTTAAATTTAAGTCCGTCTCTTTTGTGGAATATTTCAGATGCCACTAGCTTAAGCTATGAAATGGAAATTCTCGATCAACGTAAGCCGTTAGAACGTGGTGTATACGTTTTAGATAATGACTTTGATGCTGTTGATACTTCGGCTTTTTATGGTGACACCAGAGATGGCGACCATACCGTTAAGGCACTAGGTCACCAATTATTATTAAATCATCAGCTTAATAATAATTGGCACTTATTAACCGGCTTAGCTTATCGAGATTCATCGTTTAAAGGACAGTCTTCAGATGCAGAGCTTTCTGACGGTCGCCAGTTGATTTATACCGATCCAAATACGCTATCAAGACAACGAAGAGAGCGTGACTATCAAGCACAAGATTTGTCAGCGCGCTTCGAGATCAGTGGTGACGTAGAATTAGGAGGATTTAAGAATAATCTTTTAGTTGGATTAGATTATTATAACTTCCAGTTAGACACTGATTACCGAGTATGGCGAACAGCTTGGGGCTCAGGTGACGATACCTATTCAATTGACCCGAACAACCCTGATTACACTATGTTTCAGCCTGAAACATCACCAACGACATTGACATCAGAAGAGCAAACAGGTGTTGGCTTTTATGCGCAAGATTTGATTGAGTTAACCGATAAAGCAAAATTATTGTTGGGCTTCAGGGTTGATCGATTTAATCAGCAAATTTTGAACAAACTGGATAACGAAGAACACGAACAAGACCAAACTGAAGTGTCTTCGCGTTTTGGGTTTGTTTATGAATTAGGTGACAACATCAATCTGTACACCAGCTATGCAGAAGGGTTCAGACCGAACTCAGGTCTAGATTCAGACAGAAATGCCTTTGAACCTGAACAAACAAAGTCGTTTGAAGTGGGCCTTAAGTGGCAAAATGTCGCCGATAGATTTTCAGGTAGCCTCGCACTTTATGACGCAAGCAAAACCAATATGCTAACAGCGGAGCCTGATACTGGCCTGTCTGCCACATTAGGTGAAGTAGAAAGTCAGGGCGTTGAATTTCAGCTGAGCACTTTACTGACCGATGATACCAGTCTTGAACTCGTTTATGCTTATACGGATGCGAGAACTGCGAAAGACTTAATTGATAACGACTGGGGTGTGCCAATTCCTAAAGGATCACGCTTAATAAACGTTGCAGAGCATGTCGGCCATGTTGCATTAAGACATTACACTGACATTATGGGTAAAGAAGCTTACTTTGGCGCCACGGTAAATTACGTTGGTGACCGTTTAGGTGAGACAACCGACCCAGACTATATTCTACCTGCATACACCTTAGTTAACTTATCTGCGGCGGTAGATTTAACCAGCAGATTTAGTTTGATGATTGATGTAAATAACTTATTTAATCAGCAGTATTTTGAAAGCTCGTACCATAAGTTATGGACTATGCCGGGTGAGCCGATTAATTTCACCGCGAGTGTTAAGTATCAGTTTTAATCGCTGCTTAGACTTGCTACTGCGTTGTTGAACTTCGGCAGCAGTCCTCATTGACAACAGTTAACATTAAAAAGCGACCCTAGGTCGCTTTTTTGTTGTCTTTAAAACGGACGGGGATATGTCATCATGACATTATTCATTCAATGTTATATCTAATTCCCTCCTACCTCTCAGCTAATTCTTTTCTCACTTTTCATCACACTATCATTAATGTATTGATGTATTGATGTATTGATTTTCATAGGCGGGTAACTAGAAGCGCTTTGTAAAGCTATGCAAAGTTATTGTTTGGCTATTTTCTTTAAAATGTGAACTATTTAGAATCAATTGCGTAACATCTAAATAATAATGAATTGCATAATAATAACGAAAATGGATTTCCAATTGATGAAAAGACATTTCACTAAAGTGGCTTTAGCAACTTCGCTGGTCATTTTGTCTGCTTGCACCAGCTCATCCTATGTCGATGAGCCTTTGGTTAAGCCGCAACTTCCTCCTTCTTGGCATACCGATGCTGAGTCGTTAAAAGACAATCAAAGTTGGGTAACACCAATAGCGACAGATCAGTTATTAGAATTTATCAGCATTGGCTTAAACACCAACCAAGCACTCATACAGCTAGCATTAGAAGTTGAGGTCAAAAAGCAGCAGCTCAATGTGAGCGATTCAAGCTTTTGGCCTGAGCTAAACCTTGGTGCGAATAGCTCCCGAAGTGGCAATAATGACACGTCTTCTAGTGCTAATAGCCTGAGTCTAAACTTAAGTTATGAACTCGATATCTGGGGTAAGTTATCTGATAACGCCAGAGCCTCAAAACTGAATTTATTAACCGCTGAAGCTAACTATCAGCAAGCAAGAGATGCTTTGGTGGCAGATTTGGTCATTGCCTATTACAAGGTAGTGACATCAAATGAACTAGTGAAGTTGTTTGAGCGCCGCACTGAAAATGCTCGCCTGAATTTTGAGATTATTGAATCAGGTTATCTGCAAGGCTTAAATGCCGCATTAGATGTCTATCTAACACAAAATGAATTTTATACTGAAAACTCCAATCTGCTATCCCAGCGTAGTCAGCGAAATCAAGATGTCAGAACCCTAGAGCGACTGTTAGGTGGCTATCCTGCGGGCAAATTATTGATTGATGAAAAACTACCATTGCTGCCACAAGGGATAAAAATTGGCGTGCCCAGTGAGTTAGTCAAACGCAAACCTGAATTAAAAGCCGCTTGGTACCAACTACTGTCGCAAGATGCGTTAGTGGCTTATACCCAAAAACAGCGATACCCATCATTGAGTTTAGGTGCCGATATTGGCACTGCCAGCAGTGACATTGCCAACTTATTAAGTGGTGACTACAGCTCATGGTCTGTGTTTGCAGGTATTACCGCACCTATTTTTAATGCGGGCCGATTAGCGTCGCTCACAGAACAACAGAAATTAAAGCTGAAGCAGCAAGAGCAACAGTATCTCAGTACCTTGTTTAACGCTTTTGAACGGGTTGAGAACAATCTAGATTTAGATGCCAGTCTGCAGCAACAATACCGCGCGACTTTAAAAGCACAAGAAAATGCTATTCAAGCTGAAACGTTATCATTTGAGCAATACCAGGTGGGTCTAGTCAGCTATACCACTGTGTTGGATGCTCAAACGCGCGCCTTTGTTGCCCAAAGCTCAGTCATTAGCTTAAAAAACCAAATTATTGCCAACCGTATCGGACTACACCTAGCTTTAGGTGGCGATCTGGATGCGAGTGTTACAGAAGAAGAATAATATGATGAATAAGAAATACCTTATCCCCGCAGGCATTATTGCGATTGCTATCGTCAGTATCATAGTGATTACTTCAAATCCACCAAGTAGCAAACGTGGCAAACCAATGGCTGTGGCTGCAATGTCGGTAGAAACACTGATAGTTAAACCGCAGGATTATCAGATTCAGGTGAGCAGCTTTGGCGTGGTAAAACCGCGTACCCAAAGTGTGTTAGTCACGCAAGCATCAGGGCAAATCTTATCTATTAGCCCTAACTTCCGTGAAGGTGGCTTTTTTGAAAAAGGGGAAGTGTTAGTCCAGCTTGATGACCGAGATTATCAAGCAGAAGTAAAAATTGCCGAATCTGGATTAATGCTGGCGAGACAACAATTGTTAGAAGAACAAGCCCGCACCAATCAGGCACTTGCAGATTGGCAGCGTCTTAGTAATGGCCGTGAGCCAACCTCATTAGTATTACGTGAGCCACAATTAGCCGCAGCGCGAGCGGCGATGTTATCTAATCAAGCGTCATTAGAGAAAGCCAATTTAGCACTAGAGCGAACTCATGTAGTCGCACCATTTTCAGGACGAATACTCGAAAAGCATGTTGATGTCGGCCGCGTAGTGTCAACCAATGGCCAGTTAGCCACTATTTACGCAACCGATTATGTTGAAATTCGCTTACCGATTAACAACAGCGATTTAGGTTTAGTTGAGCTCCCTGAGCAAGGTAAGAAAAGCGTTGCCAAAGTAAGTTTTGAGTCGGATTTAATTGGCTTGCAAAAGTGGGAAGGAGAACTTATTCGCACTGAAGGGGCCATCGATAGTAACTCGCAGCAGCTTTACGTTGTCGCGCAAATTGACGACCCATTTGTGTATCAAGCAAGTCAGCAAATGCCGCTTAAAATTGGACAATACCTGACAGCTAATATTGCCGGTAAAAAACTTAAGCAAGCGTTAGTTATTCCAACTAAAGCTATTTATCAAGGCGCTTATGTCTATGTGGTAAATGACGGCGTATTACTGCGCAGAGAAATCACCACAAGATGGCAAAACAGCCAAGACTCAGTAATTAGAGCAGGCTTACAAAGTGGCGATGAATTGGTAACGACTTCCCTTGGTCAAGTGAGTTCTGGCACGCCAGTCTCAATCGTGGGCCAAACGAGTAAAGCCGCTCAGTCTGATAAAGGTGAACCTGGTCCGCGTCGAGGTGATAAGCCGCCTAAAGCTAAGCTAGTCGCAGATAAGGCGGCAGATAAAGCGACCAAAGAGGAGCAACGACCATGATTGCTTGGTTTGCTAAAAACCATGTCGCAGCCAATTTGTTGATGCTGTTGCTACTGGTATTAGGTTTAGGTTCATTGTCTACTCAGATCCCGCTAGAGGTATTTCCAACGGTTGAATCTGAACGAATATCAGTAAGTGTCTCGCTGCGTGGAGCTACCCCTGAAGATGTCGAAAAAGGGGTGACAATTCGCATTGAAGAAGCGGTGCAAGATTTAGAAGGGATTGAAAAAATCACGTCGAGTTCATCTGAGTCATCCTCTCGGGTGACGATTGAGGTTGATAGTGGCTACGACCCTCGTGACATGTTGGCCGATATTAAAAGTCGAGTCGATGCGATTAATACTTTTCCTGCTGATGCTGAAAAACCTGTGATAGCGCTTGCCCAACGAAAGCGTGAAGTGATTGCAGTGACGGTAACAGGTAAATACAGCGAAAAAGAAACCATTGAGTTTGCTGAAGTCGTGCGTGATGAATTACTGCGACTTGATGACGTGACCCAAATGGATTTAAGCGGAGTGCGTAACTATGAGGTGTCGTTAGCGTTATCGCAAAACAAGTTACGCCAATATAATTTAACCCTTAGTGAAGTGTCGCGGGCAATTAATGCCTCCAGTACCGATATCTCAGCGGGTAACTTAAAAACCCAAGGCGGCGATATTTTACTGCGCTCAAAAGGCCAAGCTTATTATAAAGATGAGTTTTCCAATATCGCGATTAAATCTGCTGCAGACGGCACCATTATTCGCTTAGGTGATATTGCTAATGTCGAAGATGGTTTTGAAGAAACCCCAGTAAGAACCCGTTTTAATGGCCAGCAGGCTGCCTTTATTGATGTCTATCGTATTGGCCAGCAAAGTGCGATTGATGTTGCTGATCAAGTCAAAGGCTATATTGATTCACGTCAGGCAACACTGCCTGAAGGTTATGGCCTTAGCTACTGGGATGATGATTCTGAAATCGTTAAAAACCGTATTGCCACGTTAACAGGCAGTGCACTGCAGGGCGGTATTTTGGTTCTGCTATTGCTGACACTGTTTTTACGTCCTTCCATTGCGATTTGGGTTTTTATCGGTATTCCAGTGTCTTTTATGGGCGCTTTTATCTTTATGCCGTTTTTTGGTGTTTCATTAAACGTCATCAGTTTATTTGGTTTTATTCTGGTACTGGGTATTGTGGTCGATGATGCGATTGTGACCGGCGAGAATATTTATACTCACCTTAAGACTTCTCCCAATGGCGAACATGCGGCGATTTTGGGTACGCAAGAAGTGGCTGCGCCCGTGACCTTTGGTATTCTTACAACGATTACTGCCTTTTTACCTATGTTGTTTATCGAGGGGAATAGAGGGGCAATATTTGGCCAGATTGCGATTGTAGTTATCCCAGTTTTATTGTTCTCATTAATCGAATCTAAGTTTGTTCTGCCTGCTCACCTTAAGTACATTAAACTGCGTAACGATAAGGACCAATACAATAAGTTTGAGGTGTTTCAGCAAAAATTCGCAGATGGGTTTGAACATGCAATTATTAAGTTTTATCAACCATTCTTGCGCATAGCGCTAAAGCATAAAACTGCGACGTTAAGTTTATTCCTGAGTATTTTGCTGATTATTGCAGCGTTACTGGCTACGGGCTGGACTAAGTTTACCTTCTTCCCGCGCATTCCCAGTGAAACGGTACGTCTAAACTTGACCATGCCAGCAGGCACCCCATTTGAGGTGACTAACGCACATATTATTGCTATTGCCGCTAAAGCTGAGGCGCTGCAAGAAAAGTATCGAGACGAAGATACGGGCGAGAGTGTGATCATTAATATTCTAGCGACCACAGGAGGCCGTGGTGGCACATCAAATGCGGGGGGCGTTCGTTTTGAAATCACCCCTGCAGAAAAGCGTGAGTCAGATATTACTTCACGGCAGTTACTAACTGAGTGGCGCCGTAGTGTCGGTGATATTCCGGGGGCGGAGTCTGTGACCTATCGTGCTGAAATCGGCCGAAGCTCTGATCCAATTGATGTGCAGTTAAGTGCGAATTCCCTTGAGACATTGCGAGAAATTGCCGACCAAGTAAAACAACACTTGAAAACCTATCCGACCGTATTTGATATTGCCGACAGTTTATCTAACGGTAAAGAAGAGCTGTTAATTGAGTTAACCGAACAAGGTAAAGCCTTAGGCTTAACCCGTCAGGAAGTTTCAAGCCAAGTCAGAAGTTTCTATTTTGGCGCCGAAGTACAACGTATACAACGCGGCCGTGATGATGTGCGGGTAATGTTACGTTTGCCATTGGACGAACGTCAGTCATTGGATGACCTTAAAAAGGTATTGATTACCACGAGTCAAGGCACACAAGTGCCGCTTGGCCATGTGGCGAAAATGACCTCAGGTAAAAGCCCATCTAGCATTCGAAGAATCGATCGCTATCGAGTGTTAAATGTCACTGCGGATGTGGATAAAGACAACACCAATATGACAGTACTTCAAGCCGATCTTAAGGTCTATCTTGATGGTTTAGTGCAGCAATACCCTGGTGTGCGCCATTCGCTTGAAGGCGAAGCGCGTGAGCAACGAGACAGCTTTGGTTCATTGCAGTGGGGCTTAGTGTTCGTGTTGTTTATGATTTATAGCCTATTGGCGATACCGTTCAAATCATACATTCAGCCGCTAATTGTGATGAGTGTGATCCCCTTTGGTTTAATTGGTGCGGTACTCGGTCACTGGTTTATGGGATCGCCACTCACCATTTTCAGTATTTTAGGGATGCTTGCACTGGTAGGGGTTGTGGTTAATGACTCGTTAGTGCTGGTGGATTTTATCAATAAAAAACGTATTGAAGGTATGCCATTAGCCGAGGCGGTATTAACCGCAGGCACAAAACGATTTAGACCGGTTATGTTGACCAGTTTAACCACCTTTATTGGTCTGATGCCCTTGTTACTCGAAAAGTCTACCCAAGCGCAGTTCTTAATTCCAATGGCGATTTCACTAGGCTTCGGGATTATCTTTGCCACCTTTATCACCTTGATTTTGGTGCCAGTTAATTACCTTGTGGTTGAGCGATTAAAGGGTAATAAAGTGGATCACGCAAGTTTAGACCAGACGTTTGATGATGCTTTTGGTGTGGCTAAATCTTAGTTCTACATATCGTATATATTGTACGTCGTATATCGCATAGGGCTGTGGGGCTAAATTAGTCTGAATGCCTATATTAGCGAAGACCCAAAAGGGGGAACAGAGATTGTTCCCCCTTTTTTGATCGTGTTAAACCAAACAATTATGCCGTTCGATTATTTAATTAGGTGGTTATCTATTACTTCTATTCAATATAGTATTTGAATCAAAATTCTGTTTACTATTGGTCTACTTATTTACTTGCCTGTTTATGCTTATCAAAACACACTTGTTATATTTTGGAGTATTTATCTACTTAAAAGTGACTCAGCTAAATGTCATAATAGTTGGAGCTGTTCTGAAATAAGAACAAAAGGTATTTGCTGATTTACTTGTAAAATCATCACTGTATGTTTTACAAAACTTATATTTACAAGGACTTAATATGAAACGTTTTCTCGCCTTGATACTGCTTTGTCAGGCTCCTTTTGTTGCTGCAAATGACGCAACTTCAACAGAGATAGTCCATTGGCAAGATAATAGTTTGTCTTATCTGTATGGTGATAATTTTAAAGTGAACCCGAAAACCCAGCAAACGATCACATTTGAACATGCTAGTGGCTGGAATATTGGTGATTTGTTCATGTTTGTGGACTTTACTAAATATAATGGCGAAGAAGATTTTTTAAATGGTGAAACAACCTATTACGGTGAGTTCGCCCCACGTTTTAGCTTTAGCAAAATGTTAGATAAACCTGTAGAAATGGGTTTTGTAAAAGACGTATTAATTGCGACTACCGTGGAGTTTGGTGAAGGCGATGTTGAATCATTTTTGATTGGTGCAGGCTTTGATTTAGCGATTCCAGGTTTCGATTTTTTCCAATTAAATATGTATAAGCGCCTGCCTGATGGCCGTGATGGCGATACATGGCAAATTACTCCAACATGGAAAATGAGCTGGCCTGTTGGCGAGTCTAGTATTGTGTTTGATGGCTTTATTGATTGGGTAGTCGATTCTGATGGCAGCTATGAGAAAAACTTCCACTTTAACCCGCAGCTTAAATATGACTTAGGCAAACAAGTGGGGTTAGGTGATAGCGCGTTATTAGTTGGTATTGAATATGATTATTGGAAAAATAAATACGGTATAAAAAGCAGTTCAGGCTTTGATACTGACCAAAGCGTAACTAGCTTACTCGTTAAATACCATTTCTAATGTCTGGATTAACTTATTACTTAACTTTATTGATAAAGATGTAATGAGTTCTGGCTGGCTAACACTTTCAATTTACCGATTCAGATAGGTAAAGTGACTGAAGTGTCGATAGCCTGAATGTCACCTGCAAGCTGAATACTTGGGTTAAGCAATAGCGTCAGTATGAGTACATTCTCATACTGACTTAGCTATCCGATTAGTCTGTTACTAACTCAGAATTAGATAGATGTTGGTAGTGCAGGTAGCGTTCATATTGATTAATCACGTCAGCGATTATTTGCTCTTGGGTGTATCCCATCACATCATAATGTTGCCCGCCGTGCTCTAAAAATACTTCTACTCGGTAATAATCTTGCTCGCTAGCAAAGCCTTCGATATCAGCGCCATTCATTGTAAATGCGCGAATACGTAAACCATAAGCAAACTGTAATGCTTCATTGTTACCAATCAATAACCGCACTCGTTTATCATGCTGAGTAATAACAGCAGGGGTATTGTTGGCTAAAAATATTTTTACCACTTCTTCTAAACCAGGCTTAGCAACAGTATTCAAGAATTGTTGCGCATCCTCTTTACTGGGGTGAGACACCAATATATTGACTCGTTCTTTCCAACTTATGCTAGTTTTGGCAAATTGAACCCCAGTATGGTGTTGCTGCACGCTTTCAAGTTTTAAGCGATCATCTTGCAAGGCTTTGTATAAACCAATACACATCAAAAGCATGACAATCATAATGGGCAGCGCACTGGCAATGGCAGCTGTTTGTAGTGCTTGTAACCCCCCAGCCAGTAATAATACGCTGGCAACAACTCCTTGTAATATGGCCCAGAATACACGTTGGCCTGCGGGTGATTGCTCATTGCCGCCTGAGGTTAAATTATCAATCACTAACGAACCAGAATCAGATGAAGTAATAAAGAAAGTCACCACCAAGAAAATAGCTAACACTGATAATGCGGTCGAAAATGGTAGATGCTCAAAAAATCTAAACAAGGCTACTGACACATCACTTGATACGGCTTCAGATAGATAGGTTGCGCCTTGGTTTCTGATTAGGTCGATGGCGCTATTACCAAATACCGTCATCCACAAGAATGTCACCCCAGTAGGGAAAAATAACACCCCAGCGATAAACTCACGAATGGTACGGCCACGACTGACTCGAGCAATGAAGGTGCCGACAAATGGCGACCATGAAATCCACCACCCCCAGTACAATAATGTCCAGCCACCTAACCAATCATCTTTTTGCTCATAGGCATATAGATTAAAGGTTTTTCCGACAATATCGCTTAAATAGCCCCCGGTATTTTGCACAAATGCTTGCAGTAACATCACGGTCGGGCCGAGCAGTAAAACCGCAGTTAACAGTAGCAAGGCCAGTGTGAGGTTGAGTACACTTAAGCGTTTAACGCCTTTGTCTAAGCCTGCAAAAACAGAGAGTGTTGCGATAGCGGTGATCATCATAATGATAACCACCTGCACTGTTGGGTTATTTGGCACCCCATCAAATAAATAACTTAAGCCTGAATTAACTTGCAGTACGCCAAAACCTAAAGAGGTGGCGACACCAAACATGGTGCCGAGCACCGCAAACGTATCAACGGCATGGCCGATAGGGCCGTAAATGCGCTCTCCAATTAAAGGATATAACGCAGACCGAGGCAGTAAGGGTAATTTATGACGGTATGAGAAGTACGCTAGGCTAAGTGCCACAACGGCATAAATCGCCCAAATATGAATACCATAATGATAAAAGGTAATATTCAAGGCTTCTTTAGCGGCTTCCAGTGTCTCAGGTGTTGCATCAGGTGGCGCGAGATAATGCATCACGGGTTCAGCAACGCCAAAAAACATTAATCCAATTCCCATGCCGGCAGAAAACAACATCGAGGCCCAGCTTTTAAAGCTGTAATCAGGGACGGAGTGATCAGGACCTAGTTTGATATCTCCGAAACGGCTGACCATGACAAAGATGATAAAGATAAGGAATATCGCGACCCCAACAATATACAACCAGCCTGCTTTGACTTCTAAATAGCTTTGAATCGATTTGAAAAAGATACTGGCTTGCTCTGGCCAAACCGCACAGATAAATACCATGACAAATATAAGCAGCACAGAAGGGAAGAAAACCGGAGGATAAATACTCGATTTCTTAAACATGATTGGGACCTGTATATGGGGTTATGAACGCTGAGACTTATTGTTAACACAAGCTAAGTATAGGCATGTTCTAATCGATTGCGGCTAAAGCAATCATTTATTGGGTAATTCGCACACTCACAGAGACAACGGGTTTAGGGGGAGAGCAAGATAAAATCGTGTCGTTTAGGGCTAACAAATTTTTAGGGTGCGCAGTGTAACAGCTTGTTAGGGGAAGTGTGAAAAAGTTGAAGGAGGTCTGACTTTGATCTCACTAATTATGCACCTACTCATTCAATCTCTGGTTGGTGCTATGACTTAAACGCTCGGCAATGACCAGGTGTTTTGCACTGACTTAAAGCCAACATTGTGGATTCGCCTGTCACAATCGACTAGAAAAAGGCCTTTCACTTATTTAGAGGTTCATTAAGCCATAACATGGCACATGTCGACTCATTGATGAAAAACGGTGAACTTATCAATAGCGAACTATCAATGGCGAACATCCAACATTGAATCTCATTTAATCTCATTTGGTATCTACTTCGACCTAACTTTAAAAATAATACTTTTATTTTGTCTTTTAGCCAACCTGATGAATGTTGCAATAATGCCTCAAGTAATTAAAAGCTCTGCCTACTCAAGTTGTTAACTCATTTAAAAGCAATTGTTAATATTTTGTTGAAACTGATTGCAGTGTTTGCCCGATAATAAACATTAAGTGAATAACCTAAGATGAATTCACAAGTTAGAAGCAATGCAATAGCTGCTAACTATGTATTCAAATGACGTTATTCTATGGAGAGTTAATTATGAAATATGCAGGTTTTCAAACATTCACAACGGAACAAAAAGCAGGTGTTTTAACGGTTACATTTGATTTTGGCGCGGTCAATGTTCAAGGACAAGAAATGCTTGCCGACTTGAATAGCTTAGCAATGCGTTTAGAGCGAGATCGCAATACCAAGGTGGTCGTTTTTCAATCTGCAAATCCTGAAATTTGGGTTTGTCATTATGATACTGAACTACTTAAAGATATGTCTGTAGAAGCGGTATCCCGTGAAGAGGCTCAGCTGTTAGATTTACAATCCGTATGTGAACGGATCAGTAAAGTTCCCCAAGCGACTATTGCAAAACTTGAAGGTTTCGCAAGAGGCGGTGGCCATGAGTTAGCACTGGCTTTAGATATGCGTTTTGCTGCTCGTGGTAAGTTTAAATTTATGCAGATGGAAGTGGGTATGGGCATTCTGCCATGTGGTGGCGGGGCATCTCGTATGGCACGTCAAGCTGGTTTAGGTAGAGCGTTAGAGATTATTTTAAGTGCGCGTGACTTTGATGCCGATGAAGCAGAAGCCTATGGCACGATTAATAGAGCGCTCGAGCCCGATGAAATTGGTGAGTACGTCGACAGCTTGGCTAACCGTATTGCGCAGTTCCCTGCAGAGTCAATCAATGCCTGTAAGCAAGCTGTTTATGAGTCTATCGATAAACCCATTGATGAAGCGTTAAAAGCTGAAGCTTATTGGTTGTACCAAGCAACCAGTAAAACACCCGCCATTAAGCGTTTTACTATTGCTGATGAACAAGGTTTAGAGCACGATATTGAAAATCAACGCAAGTGGAACGAGTTAGTGATGAATGTTCAGGACATTAACTAATGAACGCCGCAGGGCATAAGCAACTTGTGTCTCGTTTTTTCGAATTATTCACTGAGTCTGATATCGATGGTGTTTTGTCTTTATTAGATGATGATGTTCGTTGGCGAATGATGGGACAGCAAGGTGGCTTACCTATTTCAGGAGAAATGGATAAGCAGGGTATAAAAGATTTAATGATAAGCGTTAAAGAGTTGATGGTTGGTCAGTTGATGATGACGACGAAAGCTTGGACTATTGATGATAATCGTGTTGCAGTTGAGGTTGAGTCATTGGGCGAACTTAAAAATGGTAAGCGTTATAACAACCTTTATCATTATTTAATTATTGTAAAAGATGGAAGAATTGAAACCATCAAAGAGTATGCCGATACCGACCAAGTTAGGCGGGTATTTTTTGATTAGTCAGTTAAAAGTGAGGCCCTAAGGAAACTTATGGGCCTCTTTTTTTATGGGATTTTAAGAAATCGATGACCTACAGCGGGTTTATGTAAATAGCTTATTTGTCACATTGGGCCGGTGTTACTAATGTTGAACGCTGGGACTTGCTGGTTACGGTGCACTAAGGAAACTTTAATGAAGTTAGTGGAACGAAGTTGTCAGTGTTGATTATTAACTATTCATTAAAACTGATTCAGTTATCTTAGGTATTATTAAAGTATTGCGTGCAATTTATACTGTTTTCACTGATTAGGCCTAAGAGCCTATATCGAATAGATAACTGGAGAAAACACATGCAATATGAAGGTAAGGTATATCGCCCTTGGATGGAGGCTGAAAGTATCCTCATTCAGACTACGATAGGCTGTACAATTAATACGTGTACATTTTGCAGCATGTTTAGAGACAAGAAATTTCGTATCAGAGATATCGAAGATATTTTTGCTGATATAGAAAGTGCACGCAAAACCCACCCATTTGTTGAATCAATCTTTTTAATTGATGGCGATGTGATGGCGATTAGAGCTGAGATGTTGATTAAGATTTTAAATAAACTCACTGACACATTTCCTGAAATTAAAAACATTGCTCTCTATGCTGGCTATAACAATATACGTCGTAAATCAGTTAACGACTTAATCGCAATGCGAAAAGCGGGTTTAACTATGGTATACGCAGGCTTAGAGTCTGGTGATGCGGTAGTACTAGAGCAAATTAATAAAGGAATGACACCTGCACATGTTGTTGAAGGTGCCAACATGATCAAAGAAGCTGGCATTAGGTTATTAGCTTCATTTATTTTTGGTTTAGGTGGCAAAACACGTTCTAAAGAACATATTGAAGCGACGACCAATATCTTAAACCTAACTCAGCCGGAAGAAATTGCGCCAATGGGGCTTGCGATTCAACCCGGCACAGAATTAGAGCAAGATGTGGCGAGTGGAAAATTTGTTAGAGCAACGCCATTGCAAATTTTAGAAGAAGAGAAGTACCTATTAGATAATTTGAATTTTGAAACTTTTTATTGGGGCGATCATGGTAACAACATCGCGACAATGCGAGGCTGGTTACCTAAAGACCAAGCACGTTTTAAAAATCATATTGTTGACAACATAAAGAATAACCCGATAACTCAAGATAATGTTATCCAAACGTTTTCTTGGTAGGTGTAGGGGAAGTTAATACTTCTTAGAACGCTTAAAAAATTGATAGACAGGGCATCCATGAGTATGGATGTCCTGTTTGTTTATTACCGAGGTTGTATATTACCTCGGTTGTATATTATCGAGATTGTATATTATCGAGATTGTTTATGGCTGAGAATGTTTATGGCTGAGAATGTTTGCGACACAGCGTGTTTATAGCTATGACTCCCAATAAGGCTTATCACCATAATACTTGAGGAAATAATCAATAAAGGCGCGTACTTTTGGTGCTAATAATCGTGAGCTCGGATATACAGCCCAAATAGCGGTGTCAGAGTGAACCGGATAATCTTTTAATACTTGCACAAGCTGGCCATTGTTTAATGCTTTGTAAGCACACCAAATCGAGCAAATCGTTAAGCCTCCACCATCGATACATGCATCTCTTACTGACTCACCATTATCAATCCTGATGGTACTTTGAGGTTTGATTTTTTGAACGCCTTCTGGGGTATCAAAATCCCAATGATCGATGCCAATCAATTTAATGGTTTGATGGTTAACAATGTCACTAGGCGTTTTAGGCTCACCAAATTGCTTTATATAGTCAGGAGATGCGCAAATGATCCGTTTATCAGTCGCGAGCTTTCTGGCGATTAAACTTGAGTCAGTTAACGATGCATTTCTAATGGCGATATCAAAGCCGCCTTCAACCATATCAACAATGCTGTCGCTTTGTCTCAGATCCACCTTGAGTTGCGGGTGAGCTTTTACGAACTCTTTAAGTGCGGGCACAATATGCATCCGCCCAAATGATGATGGTGCAGTGATCCTGATAGTTCCTTGGGGTGTAAAACTGCCTACTCCAACAGAGGCTTTAGCACTATCGACAGCATTAAGCACTTCTTCAGCATGAGGTAAAAACTCTCTTCCTTCTTCGGTTAACGACACCTTTCGAGTGGTTCTATGGATGAGCTTTATGCCTAAAGACTCTTCTAGTTTATTTAAATGCATACTGGCCACAGCGGGCGATAGCCCAAGATCGTTACCAGCCATACTGATATTTTGAGTTGATGCTACGCGTACAAAGAGTCTGAGGTGATCATTGTTCATCGTTGTTACTCATGATTAGTTGACAATAGGTTTTGCTAATAGCTCTTATTAATAGTCTAGCCGATTATTAATAAAAAATTAAAACTGATTCAATAACTGAGTCTATTATCAATAATTACTTTTGTAAATATACTGTGTTCATCTAATAAACAGGCCGTATATAACAGGCTTTACCTAACAGACAGTACCTAACAGACAGTACCTAACAAAAAGTACATAACGTATATAAAAGAGAGCAAATTATGAAAGCAATGATTATTAATGAGTTTGGCGCAAGTGATGTTTTTATGGCTGCAGAGTTAGCAAAGCCTCAAGTAAAACCTGGACACGTTGTTGTAAAAGTTGCTGCTACCAGTGTCAACACGGTAGACATGATGATCCGTCAAATGGGTGAAGATTTAGCGCCGCTATCTCCTGCATTACCTGGTGTGTTAGGTATGGATTTCGCTGGTGTTATTGAATCCGTTGGTGAAGGGGTTACTCAATTCTCTGTTGGTGACGAAGTTTACGGCTGTGCTGGTGGTCTTGCCGACATTCAAGGTGCGCTAGCTGAATTTATGCTTGCTGATGCACAACTGATTGCCCACAAACCAAAAACGATTTCAATGCGTGAAGCTGCCGCGCTCCCTCTTGTGGGGATTACCGCTTATGAAGGCTTAGTTAGAGCAAATACTGGCGCAGGCCAAAAAGTGTTAGTGCATGGCGGGGCAGGCGGCGTAGGTCATATTGCTATTCAACTGGCTAAATATTTGGGTAGTGACGTTTTTGCAACGGGTACAGGTGAAGCACAAGCTAAGTTAATTGAAAAGCTAGGTGCTAAATCAATTGATTATACCGCTGACACGGTTGCTGAATATGTTGCGACTCACACAGCGGGTGCAGGTTTTGATGTGGTATATGACTCAATTGGCGGCGCAAACTTGCTTAACTCGTTTGAAGCAGCGGCATTAAATGGTCAAATTTCAACGACAGTATCAATGGCTGAGATTGACTTAACAACGGCTCACTTTAAAGGGTTATCATTGAATGTAGTCTTTATGCTAATTCCAATGTTATACAACCACAAACGTAACAAGCATGGTGAGATATTGGCTAAATTGGCAGAAATTGTCGATGCTGGTCATTTAAGCCCAGTTGTTGATGAGCCAGCGTTTGTTTTAGCTGACATCGGTAAAGCACATGATCGTTTAGCCAGTGGTCAAGCAATGGGTAAAGTGGTTGTATCGGTATAATTTAGCAACCTAGTGACACTCATTTTTTGTATAGAGCAGTTGTAAAAAGTTGCTGTAAATAGCAAGCGTAAAAAGCTGCAGTGAAGTCGATAAAATTGGGAGCCAAATATAGGCTCCCATTGTTTTTGAAATTACTTGCTTACTATTTATACTCTCTTGTTTATTCGTTTTTTTAAAAGTGATTTTTATTACGTAGAGTGCGCTTTACCTTATTTATTTTCCCTAGAGCTACTAGTAAATGAGTTCATTAACCTCTTCTCAATTTAAAGCCTTATTCGATCAAACATTGCCAATGTTGGTCGGCTTACTTGCAATAATGGGCAGCCAATTAATTGATAGTGCTTTTATCGGTCAATTAGGCGATGAACCTTTGGTTATCGTTGGCTTTTCAATTCCTATTTATCAATTGATTGTTGGTGTACAAGTGGGTATTGGCATTGCCGCAACAGCCTGTATGTCTACCGCCATTGGTGAAAATAAAATCCGTTATGCCCGATTTTTGAGTGCGATTATTCTCACTATGGGCAGCGTTCTATTAATGCTGCTATGTGGTTTACTGTGGTTTTTTCAACAAGAGGTCGTTACAGCGTTAGGTGGTGATGCCTCAATATTCAACCAGTTAAGAAACTACTGGCTGCCTTGGTTAATCAGTTGTTGGTTAGGGGCAATATTGTATTTTGGTTACAGCATTAGCCGCGCATTTGGAGACACTAACATTCCTGGAAATGTGATGGTAATAACCAGCATTATCAATATCGTGTTAGACCCTATTTTTATCTTTACCTTTGATATGGGGATGTCTGGTGCGGCTTGGGCAAGCTGTGTCGCTTTTGCTATTGGCTTAATCATCATATTCAACTCAATAAAAGATAAGCATTTTATAGCGCTACCTACCAAGTTAAATGTCATAAAAATGGGGGTGAGCTCCATCAGTAAATTTACCGCACCAGCAATGGTTAGCCAATTTATTCCGCCTGTTTCAGCTATCGTGGTCACCGCCTTAGTGGCAACGTTTGGTCATGCTGCAATTGCTTCGTGGGGCTTAGCAAGCCGTGTTGAATACCTATTAATTATTCTGATATTGGCGATGACCATGGCGCTCCCGCCGATGATTGGCAAGCTGAAAGGGCAAAAAAATTACACTGAAATTAACGCATTGGTAAAAACGGCCGTCAGTGTCATTTTAGGTTTTCAATTGCTATTAGCATTATTGTTTATTCTTGCGGCAGAGCCCGTTTCGGCTTTACTAACCACTGATGACGGCATTAGCGCCTTGTTATCGCAATACCTTGCTTTAGTTCCGATAAGTTATGGCGCATTGGGCGTTTGCATGATTTGTGTATCTGCCAGTAACGCTATTGGCTTACCCAGCTTTGCATTAGCTATATCGTTAATTAGATTGTTAGCTTGTTACTTACCGTTAGTCTGGTTAGGCGCAGAGTTTCACGGCTTTTACGGTGTATTAATTGGTGCGACAGTCGGTAATTTTTTAGCCGGTTTTACAAGCTGGCAATTGTTTAAAAGACAACTTGCTAAAGTGGCTAAAACTAATGAGTCCTTTAAGTTGTCTGTGGCTCAATGAGTCAACTTCAAGCTTTGTTGTGGCCTCAAAGCCCGATAAAGTTACTGCTGTAGAGTTTAGGCTTGTTTCAATCAATATACTTACCTTACTCGGACAATCCCTGCTGGGAATCAAGCTTCCGACTTCATTTGAATTGATGAATTTTACTAATTAGTTTACTCCGCCCCAATGATCCTGCTTTGGGGCTCTCCTGACACATCCAAGTACCCCATATGGAATATTGTTTATTCCATATGGAATAAGGCCTTTTGACGACATGTATCGAGTTATAATTTATTTATTCTTATTTTTCGGACTGTTACATGAGCAAAAAACTACGTGGCTTTACTTTAATTGAACTCGTTGTCGTGATTATTATTTTAGGTATTTTAGCGGTATATGCAGCGCCTAAATTTATCAACCTTCAAAGCGATGCACGTATTAGTGCTTTAAATGGTTTAAAAGGCGCAATTCATTCTAATGACACATTATATTTTGCAGCTGCAGCAATAGAAGGTGAAGAAAAATCACCTGCTTATGATACTCCTGAAGGGATATCGCTAGTCTACGGCATTGTGCATGAAAGTGGTGCAGATATGTGGAGCAATCAGGCTGAATCAATGGATTTAGATAAGACTGAATGGGCGGGTGGTCAAGGTGTAAACCCAGATAATGCATATGTGATTACGTTTGCTAGCAATATGGAACCTGAAGAAGATTTTGTCACGCCAAGAGCGCTAAAATCCTGTTACTTAAGATATAGTGTTTCAGTTGACCCTACACAACAAGTAGCGACTAAAACATTAACTCTAGTCGATGATGACTGTTAAATTAGCCTAACTGTGAATTGGGCAAAGGCTTATATCATCGCATTCTTCCAGCATGAGTTAACGAGAGCGGATAACACAATCCTCTCTGCTGATTCTAAGCCCAGCCCTAATCCTAATCCTAAACCTAACCCTAGCCCTAAACATTAGTTATTTAGCCTGAGTCGTTATGGTCAGGCTCTGATCCATTTATTCTCAATTTTTTACACCCTGAAGGCTGAGAAAGTCGCTCTTGTAGAGTTTTAGGCTTTCATTAATTAATTTATTTAACGCACTCGGACACTTACAACATGGAATCATTTAGCGTCTGACTTCATTTGAATTAATAAAGTTTAGGTTTAGTTTATTCTGACTCACTTATTCCTATTCCAGTTCTAACATTTAGTAGAATCAGTTGTTATTTGATAACTTGGTAATTCAGTCGTACTTTTAGCTTGTTTATATGTCAATTTACAGGTTGCAGGTGCGCCTCTTTGCCATATATATGCATCGCCATTACCATCAGCGTAAATAGTCCATTCAGCATTATTATCATGAGTGATGGTTGGATCTGTACTGGATGTGGCATGATTAAATTCTACATCTAGTACATTTTCTAAATCAGAGTTGGTGGCAAGCACATAACCGTACGCGGTAAAGAGTACTTCACCAGTACCAATATCTAAATCTGTGTTGAGGGCGGATTTTTCTACTCCTGCTAAACTTGCTTTAGAATAAACAAGTGCATTGGCACTTTGAATTGCGCCTTTCATTCCTGCAAGAGAACTGACTCTAGCATCACCTTGTAAATTGAGAAATTTTGGCGCAGCGACGGTAGCGAGTATGCCTAGAATAATGATGACGACGACTAATTCAATTAGCGTAAAACCTTGTTGATTTTTCATTGTTAATACCTTTGCTATCTTCATAGCTGAAACTGGCTTTACAGTGACTCTATAAAGCGAAGATGAAAGCTCTCCTAGCGTTTATTATTCAAATTAAATACATAAATTTTAAAATGAGTAAGGCATATCCTATATTAGAGTTTAAGCTCTAATTGTTAGGTTGCGCTTTTTTTGTTCAATCTTCAAATGAATTAATGTTAATTTTTAAACGTTAGGGGTAATAATTAACTTTTCATGTGAAATTCATTTGTCGTTGACTTTGTATAGAAAAATTGGAAATTTGAATTACATTTTACTTGTTTCATATAGACTTGTAGCCAAAGAGGTTAAGTTTACTCTGATCCATTTATTCTATTTGTTGCGGCCTTAATGGCGGAGAAAGTCGTGGCGCTTCGCCCATACTGGACGAAAGGAAAACAACAACATTTCCCTTTTCGCTTCTTGCATCAAACGTCTTGCCGACCCATTGATACAGCATTCACCTCATTGGGTTCGACCTAATTTGAACTGATGAGTTTTAGATTAAGTTTACTTTGACGCTCTTATTCTCACTGACCCCACTTATTTAAAAGCAGTGACGTTACTTTTTACAATGGGTGGCATGTTAACTGTTTACGGGGAGTAGTTAGCGTCAGACTTTATTTGAATTTGAATAGCAAATAGTCATAAAGGTCATCGCAATCCAAGTGAATAGTCGTTAAGTTACTTTTTAACAATGAGTGGCATGTTAAGTTATGCTGCTTTTCCCGCAAGCTCCATTGAAACAAACTCTTTGGAAATAGCATTGATGCTTCTAAATTGGTACCACTGCAACCCGCATATCAACAACGAACACACAATAAAGCTGATAACGGGAAGCAGAAGCAATGAGATTAATGGGTCTGCTAAATTAAGTAACATCATTAAATCCATTTATTAGTCCTCATTACTGACTAATGCTGTATCTGACTCAGTTACTGATTCAGTCAACTCAAGAGAAGAACTCAGTTCAAATAGTTGCTCTGCGATGTGACTTTGCAGATTCAAAGTAATTTCTTGTTTCGCAGTTTGTAGCATTTCTGTGGTTGCTTCAGTAAAACGTGTTTCTAATGCACTTACGACATCAGCACTACTCAATTCATTCGCTTGAGCGCCAACACTTGCTGTTGCAATCACGGCAATTAACGCTAATTTTTTAAATGTACGGTTAGTTTTTGTAGACGCTGAGCGAGTGACTAAATTTGTATTTGAGCTTGAGTTAAACATGGTGTCTTCCTTTTCAATTATGGGGTACACCTAGGTAATTACAAGCTGCGTGCCAAGTTTTGCGGTTGATGCTTAAGCGTTTGATTTTAAGTGGTTTTTGGTGGTTCCTTATCAAAATAAAATCAGAAATAAATCAAAACATATTCAATTCAAACCTGTGTGATAAATAAACAATTAGTCATTTTAACGACCTAAGTAGTGAGTTTAGCTAACTCTTAATTAGCAAACCGAAAATACAAAAAAAGCTTGAACAGTGGTGATATTATCAGGGTAGTAAGTGACATCTGCAGGAAGCCGACTTTGATGCATTTTTTAACAGCATCCCAAGTGACCTCAAAATATGTTGGGTCAGAGTTTGACCCCACTTATTTTGGCCTTACGGCCAAAGTAAGTCGTGGCGCTTCGCCCACACCAGACCAAAAGGGGAAAAGCGCTTGTTCCCCTTTTGGATAACCCCCAGCGCCCCGACGAAGTGTTATTCCTCATGCTAATTTAAGCGAATTGACTACCGCCTTAGATTCGCCATCCGTGGCTCAACCTAAGGCTATCTCGGCATCCATGCCGAGCTCACGTCAATTCACTTAACGCACTCGGACACTTCCAACGGGGAATCACCCAGCGTCTGACTTCAATTTAATTGAGTATTTGATTAAGTTTATTCTTACCGCACTTGTTCTTGATAATCTCGATTATAGTCGCTATCTTATTGATTAATAATAGTTTGGCTTGTTCTGATCTGTAAGGGTGAATATATGTGTGATTATCATGGTAGATAAAAGTGGTTACAACTTTTCTTGGATAGACCCTGTCACGCTAGATTGCGATACTAAATTCAGTTCTGATAAATTAGGGCGAGCAAGATATGCTGAGTTTCTTACCCATTTTCTTGTTGGTGAGGCACAAAATGGTTATGTGTTAAACCTTAACTCAGGATGGGGAACGGGGAAAACTTACTTTCTCAAACGTTGGCAGCATTCTATTAACGTTGTTCATCCAACTGTATATATAGATGCTTGGAAGCAGGATTTTTCAAATGATCCGATGCTTGCCGTTATTAGCTCCATAATCTCTCAACTTCGCGATCAATCAAAAGGTGATGTAGAGCAAAAAATAATTAATATTGGCAGTAAAGCTTGGGGATTCTGTAAGCAAGCAACTCCAGAGATCACGAAAGCTGTAGTAAAAAAATTGAGCGGTGTAGATGTTGATAAAGTTGTAGAAAAAAACAGTGAATCGAATCTGTTTGAAAGCAAAGATTTTGCAGATGCTTCTGGTAAGTTGGTTAGTGCAATAATTAAAGATCATGATGCAAAGTTAAAAAGTATCAAAGATTTTAAAGACTCAATAGCTGCATTCATAAATGACATTCTTAGTTGTACTGAGAAAGATAATCCCACATTCATCTTTATTGATGAATTAGATCGATGCCGTCCAACTTATGCCGTAGAAATGTTGGAAGTGATCAAGCATTTCTTTGATATGCCAAATGTGATTTTTGTCGTTGCAACTGATACTGAGCAATTGCAACATGCTGTAAAAGCCGTTTACGGAAATGATTTTAATGCGAATGTATATTTAAGTCGGTTTTTTCAAAGACGCTGTACTTTGCAAGAACAGCCGAGGTTAGAGTTCATTCAAAATAAACTCTCAAGCTTGGAGGATTCACAGCTTACCCACTTTAATGATTTAGTTTGGCCTTTCTTAGATAATGATGTTGAATATCTATCCTATCTAGTGGCTTCAATTGCAGATGTTTTTTCGTTACCACTGCGAGAAACGGAGCAACTTGTCGATAAAGTCAAAGCCGTACTTTTTACTGTTGAAGATAAAAAGGTAGATATTTTACTGCTTTGTTCTCTGATGATTATTCATGACCGATATTTTGAATTCTATCAGGACATCATCAATGGAAGGCGAGCGAAAGGTCAAAATGGGATGTACTATGAGCCTAAAGTAATTCAGGATATTCTTTTTAAAGAAGATTACTCTATTAATGTTGAATTAAATTTACAACCTTATAATTTTTTTGAAGATGGAAAGTTTATAGCTAGAAGTACTAATTATAATATTAATATAACAAATGGTAAGCATTCAGTAAGCTATACACAATTGCTATCAACTCAGCTTATAAGTTGTCATTCCTCAACGAGTAATAATAAGTTTAAAGCTGAAATTACAAGTATTATTCAGAGAGGTAATAATAGTAAACCCCCTATTAGTAATTATGTAGGTGTGGAACTTATCGAATTAAATCAATCGAAGAGTGATTATAAGAATTGGGTTGAATTGGCAACTTCTTTTGATTCTTAACGTTGAGAGATCAGTTTGGAGTTAATTAAATCTTTCATTCTCAATTATCAAACACCGCTGCAGTCTACAATATTCCCCATTCCAAGTTGCTGAAATACGCAGATGAAAATGCCGTATAGCCATCATGGATGATGGCTAAGGCTCAGGGGGACATGGATGTCCCGTCTGAGCCGTTAGGTATTTTTATTGGAGTATGAAGAGCACAACTTGGTTGGGGCGGCAGGGGTGATTCAAGAGGGGGATTGCTGTTGATCCCCATCTTGGCCAGTGCAGGGTGGAACCCTGCGATCTCAATCCAAACGAAGTTTGGAATCCTAACAAAGAGTAATCAGTGATTACTCAGGGTCATAATCAAGCACCGGTGCCAACCATCTTTCTGCTTCTGCCAAAGTCATTCCCTTACGCTTGGCATAATCCTCAACTTGATCTTTTCCAATATTCGTCACCCCAAAGTAGCGTGATTTCGGGTGGGCAAAGTACCAGCCTGATACTGCTGCGGTTGGGAACATGGCATAGCTTTCGGTGATGTTTAAACCAATGGTTTCATCGGGTTTAAGCAAATCCCATAATAAGCCTTTTTCAGTATGATCAGGACATGCTGGGTAACCTGGCGCTGGGCGAATCCCTTTGTATTTTTCGCGAATAAGCGCTTCGTTATCTAATATTTCATCTGCAGCGTAACCCCAAAACTCTTTACGTACACGTTCATGCATACGTTCGGCAAAGGCTTCAGCTAAACGGTCGGCTAGGCACTTAAGCATAATGGCGTTGTAGTCATCATGATTGGCTTCAAAACGCGCGACATGTTCATCAATACCATGACCTGCGGTGACAGCAAAGCCGCCCATGTAATCGGCAACGCCAGAGTCTTTTGGCGCAACAAAATCTGATAGACAGAAGTTGTCGTTACCGACACGTTCAAGCTGCATACGCAGATGATGGGTGGTCATTTCAACTTCGGTACGTGTTTCATCAGTGTATAGCTCAATGTCATCATGGTTGACGGTGTTGGCTGGGAATAAGCCCATAACCGCTTTGGCGGTGAGCCACTTTTCACTGATGATGGTTTTAAGCATGGCTTTACCATCGGCATAGAGTTTACGGGCTTCTTCACCTACAACCTTGTCGTCTAAAATTTCAGGGAAACGGCCATGTAATTCCCAGCTTCTGAAAAACGGCGTCCAGTCGATGCGTTCAACTAAGTCTTCAAGTGGGTAATCATCAAAGACTTGGCGACCGAGTTTGTTTGGTTTAAATGGCGTGTAGTTGTCCCAATCATATTGGCAGCGATTCTCGCGCGCCGCTGCAATGGGCACTATGGTTTTACGTTTAGTTTGTGATAAACGCTTTTCACGCATCACATCGTATTCATTATAGGCTTCATCAATGGTGGCTTGACGGGTTTCATTATTAATCAGTTTTGAAACCATAGGTACGGCGCGTGAGGCGTCGGCAATGTAAATTGCCCCAGTGGGCGAATGCGGCGCAATTTTAACGGCGGTATGAATTTTTGAGCAAGTCGCGCCGCCAATAATCGATGGAATGGTTAAACCTGCTTTATGGAAGGCTTTAACGTTATGCACCATTTCATCAAGGCTTGGGGTAATAAGCCCTGACATGCCAATGATATCAACGTTTTCAGCTACCGCGACTTCAATGATTTTTTCAACGGGCACCATTACGCCTAAATCGATCACTTCATAGCCGTTACAGGCCAGTACGACGCCGACAATATTTTTACCAATATCGTGCACGTCGCCTTTCACTGTGACCATTAAGATTTTGCCGTTTGATTGACCTTCGACTTTTTCGGCTTCAATGTAAGGGTTAAGGTAAGCAACGGCTTTTTTCATTACTCGGGCAGATTTCACCACTTGTGGCAGGAACATTTTACCTGCGCCAAATAGGTCGCCGACCACGTTCATGCCATTCATTAATGGCCCTTCAATCACATCAAGCGGGCGCACAGCTTGTAGGCGTGCTTCTTCAGTGTCTTGGTCGATAAATTCGGTAATGCCTTTTACTAGCGCATGGGATAAACGCTCTTCCACTGGCCAGCTACGCCATGCTAAATCTTCTTTTTTAGCGATTTGTTTACCGTCACCACGAAACTTTTCTGCTACATCTAGTAGCTGTTCGGTATTAGTTGAGTCGACAACAGGGCAAGGTAAGTTTTGCACCACGTTTTCGACTTTTTCTTTAAGCTCTGGCTCAATGTCATCATAAATGGCTAATTGACCTGCGTTAACAATCCCCATGTCCATACCTGCTTGAATTGCATGGTATAAAAACACTGCGTGGATCGCTTCACGTACTGGGTTGTTGCCACGAAAAGAGAACGAGACGTTTGATACACCACCAGAAATCATTGCATAAGGTAGGGTGGCTTTAATGTCTTTAATCGACTCGATAAAGTCGACTGCGTAATTGTCATGCTCTTCAATACCCGTAGCAATGGCGAAGATATTCGGGTCAAAAATAATGTCTTCAGGTGGAAAGCCAACTACATCGACTAAAACGCGATAAGCACGGGTACAGATTTCAGTTTTACGAGCGCGGGTATCGGCTTGGCCATCTTCATCAAAGGCCATTACGATGGCTGCAGCGCCATAACGCTTCACTAAGGTCGCTTGCTTGATAAAGGCTTCTTCGCCTTCTTTCATCGAAATAGAGTTAACGATCGACTTGCCTTGAACGCACTTAAGGCCAGCTTCAATCACTTCCCATTTTGATGAGTCAATCATGATAGGGACACGAGAAATATCAGGCTCAGAGGCGATTAAGTTTAAGAACTTTTTCATCGACTCGGCGCCATCGAGCATGCCTTCATCCATGTTGACGTCGATGATTTGCGCACCATTTTCGACTTGTTCACGCACCACATCGAGTGCTTCTTCAAACTTTTCTTCTTTGATTAAGCGTAGGAACTTAGCTGAACCTGTGACGTTGGCACGTTCGCCCACGTTAACAAATAATGAGTTGCCATCAATGGTTAATGGCTCAAGTCCTGAAAGGCGACAAGCGACTGAGATCTCAGGCAGTTTACGTGGGTCGTGATTTATCACAGACTCACGAATGGTATTAATATGCTCAGGCGTACTACCACAACAGCCACCAACAATATTGAGCATGCCATCGGCGGCCCAATCTTGAATCACTTCAGCCATTTCTTCTGGGGTTTCATCGTAACCACCAAACTCGTTTGGCAGGCCTGCATTAGGGTGAGCAGAGACAAAACATTCTGCAATACGTGATAGTTCTTCGACGTATGGGCGTAGCTCTTTAGGGCCTAATGCACAGTTAAGGCCGATTGAAAGCGGCTTAATGTGGCGCAGTGAGTTATAAAAACCTTCGGTAGTTTGCCCTGTGAGTGTACGGCCTGATGCATCGGTAATGGTGCCCGATATCATCACGGGTAAGCGGTCGCCAAGGGTATCGAAGACTTTTTCAATGGCAAATAAAGCGGCTTTAGCATTTAAGGTATCAAAGATGGTTTCGACCATAATGATATCTGCGCCGCCTTCAATTAAGGCGCTGGTGGACTCCACATACGCATCAACCAACTCATCAAAGCTGACATTACGAAAGCTTGGGTCGTTTACATCAGGGCTAATTGAACAAGTGCGGTTAGTTGGGCCTAAAACGCCTGCTACATAACGCGGCGTGCCAGTTTGAGCTGCCACTTCATCAGCTGCTTCACGGGCAACACGGGCACCTTCTAAGTTCATTTCAGCCGATAGCGACTGCATGTCGTAGTCGCCCATGGCGATAGTGGTGGCATTAAAGGTGTTGGTTTCGATAATGTCAGCACCAGCCAGCATGTACTTGGTGTGAATGTCTTTAATGATTTGGCGTTGGCTTAGGATCAACATGTCGTTGTTGCCTTTTACGTCGCAATGCCAATCTTTAAATCGTTCACCTCGGTAATCGGCTTCTTCCAATTTATAGTCTTGGATCATGGTCCCCATGGCACCATCAAGGATTACAATGCGCTCATTTAGCGTATTGGTAAGTTGCTCAAGAACCTGACTGTAGGAAGTCGACTTCGTCATAACTGATTACCTTTATTACTTATTAGTTGGTGCTATTGGCCAGCAATATGGTGATGAGGCAGTGCGATTAACGCTCATTAGCATACCTTTATTGATTTGATAAAAGGCGCTGACAAGTGAAAAATCCCTGCAAAAATATTCATCATCAAGATTTGTTTGGACATTTAAACGTATAGACGTCCATAATACGTTTAAATAGATTGTAAGAGCAAGCGCATTACACAAGTAAGCTGGACGCTAGATTAAATTCAGTGTCTATGAAATCTTTATAATCGTCAGAAGTGAATGATTTACGCTTGATATTGGCTGGCTGTTAGCTGAGTGTATACTTGAACTGAATGAAGGCTCGAAACAGAATGAAGGCACGGAGCTGAGTGAATTGAGCTGAGTTGCACTGAATTGAGTTGCACTGAACTGAACTGAGTTGAACTGAACGAAACGAAACAAGGGTGAAGCGTTAATATGCAACAAGCCAAAATGATATTACTGCGTCATGGTCAGTGCGAAGGTGGCAATATTTTACGTGGTAAAACCGATGTTGCGCTTACGCCTTTGGGCGTGGCTACCATGGAGGCTAGCGTAAAAAAATTGGGCGGGGCTTTGCAAGCTGCTCCGCTAACTATATACAGCTCTCCTTTAATACGCTGCCAGCAATTTGCCCAAAATTTAGTCGCTGATATAAATCAAAACCGCAGCTTCAGCCAACAACTTAATGCTAATGAACCTGTTAACAAGCGAGAGGTTGATTGCCAAACCAGCTTGTTAGCTGAAGTAATACAGATGCCGCAATTTCAAGAAGTAGATTTTGGTGATTGGGATGGGCAAACGTTTGATGCTTTATACCAACATGACGGCCAAGCTGTAGATAGCTATTGGACTAACCCTTGGCTGCATACACCACCTAATGGCGAAACGATGCTTGAGTTTGAAGCCAGAGTCACTAATGGGCTCGCCGAGGTGTCTGGTCAACTTGCGGCTCAGTTATCAAGTTTGAAGCAATTAAAGGGGCAGGTTTCAGGTGAATCAAGCCTTGCTTCATCGCCTGAGACTGATTCTGATTCTGATATTGACTTTGATAATGGCACAGCTACAGGGAATGAGAAAGCAACTGCTTTGATTGTCACCCATGGCGGCGTGATCCGCTGCATCATGAGTCATATTTTAGGGCTTGATCAATGCGCTGATTTGTATTCACAGCTGGCGATAGATTACGGCGCCACAGTGGTGATTGATGTTTATTGGCCAGAACAGGCAGTAACTAAACAGGCGGTTAACAGTGCTTCTGAAATTGAATCGACGCAATCAATGACAAGACCTGCGGCCAGTAAACCCGTCTACCGATTACATTGGCCGAGTTAAATTAATCACCTGCAAAACTTGAGCAGCTAAATCACCAAAAGATTATCGTTAAAAGGTCATAAACTCGGTGAGATATATCGTACAATAGTGCGAGAACAGTTTAACCGCTTGCAAGCCAAGCACTTAATAATCACTGTTTGTTTAAAATGTAATAACGTTAATTTACTGCTTTGTCGTTAGTAAAACTCGATAGCCAGTAAATGAATAGGGAATCATGGCATTCATAAGTTACTTATGATGATTAGCATGAACTGTACCCGCAACTGTGATGTGGCATTAAATAGCAAGCTAGCTTGTTCGTTTGCCCACTAAGTCAGATACCTAGCGTTATTTTATTTGCTGTTTAACAGCGTTATGCAACCTAAGCGGGTGACTTAGGCGGAGTGTTAATGTTATTTATTCGTTCATTTTCCTTATCAGGTATTAATGCATTTTTTATCACTAGCGCTGCAGGCGTTATCGCTAAGGCGACAAAGATATGAGTGCAGATATCCCTTCAGCGTTAAACGTTGAACTCCTCAGTTGGTCTGCTGATGATAACCAGATCCTTTCTCGCGTCAGCTTTAACCAAAATCAGGGAGAAATGCTTGGACTGATTGGCCCCAATGGGGCCGGTAAGTCGAGCTTACTGCGTTGTCTTTATCGTTATATCACCCCAGAGCAAGGCAATGTGAAGCTTTTTGGCCGTAACATTAATGGCTTTAGCCAAAAGCAACTGGCTACTCAAGTGGCAGTCGTTCAGCAAGAAACTCCGCACTATTTTGAAATGACCACAGAGCAAATAGTCGCAATGGGGTTAACGCCCCATAAAGGCTTGTTTGAAAGTGATTCTCTGTCGGATAAACAAGATATTGCCGATGCACTTACCAAAGTTGGTTTACAATTAAAGGCCAAGCAGCAATATGAGCAGTTATCAGGTGGCGAAAAACAACGGGCATTAATTGCCCGTGCGATTGTGCAAAAACCTCAGCTGCTGATTCTTGATGAACCGACCAATCATTTAGATATTCGTTATCAAATCCAAATTTTAGAGCTAGTTAGGCAACTTGGGATCAGTGTGATTGCTTCTATTCATGATTTGAATTTAGCCAGTGCTGTGTGCGATCGCTTAATACTGTTAAATGCAGGCAAGTGCATTGCGCAAGGTTTACCAGATGAAGTGTTAACTGAAGCCATTATTGGTGATGTATTCGGGGTATGTTGCCAAGTGTCCAAACACCCTCAACACGGCAAGCCGTTGATTACCTATTTTTATGGCTATCAAAGTGGTGGTCATAGTAAAGATGATGAAGCAGAGGCAAGTTTATGACCCTAGCTGCATCATCGATGAAATATAAGCTATTAATTTTTGCGACCGCATTATTAACCCTAATGACGCCGATTGCAGCATCAAGCTTTGGCGCTGCAAACATTAGTTTTGAGCAAGTACTTGGCTTATTTACCTCACCGTTTTTGGGCGCTGACGCTGACAGCACTAATGCCTTAACGCAACGAATTGTGTTTGAGTTACGTTTACCTCGAATTGCATTAGCCTTTATTGCTGGCGCAGGTTTAGCGCTCGCGGGCAGTGTGTTGCAAACTGTCACGCGAAATCCGTTAGCAGATCCCTATTTATTTGGTATAAGTTCAGGTGCCTCTTTTGGCGCAGTATTGGTGCTGAGTTTTTTTGGTAGCCAAGGATTAGTGCAGCAATGGTTGTCGGAGTCTGGTAGCCACTTAGCCGAGGCGATACTGCGTTCTGGCTGGTTTAGTCATGATGCCTGGTGGTCATGGTCATCACTCAGTTTGCCCATAGGGGCATTTATTGGTGCGTGTTTTTCAGTGTTATTGGTGTTGTCTTTATCGGGTTTTGGCCGCGCAAGCCAAGTTGAAAGAATGCTGTTATCCGGTGTTGCTACTTCATTCATGTTTGGCGCACTGACCAGTTTAGTCTTGTATTTTTCTAGCCCGCAAGCTGCGGCGTCAGTGCTGTTTTGGAGCTTAGGCAGTTTTGCCAAAGCAAGTTGGCAAGGTCTGGTGATACCCGCTGTGGTGGTATCAGCCAGTATATTGATTATATTGGCATTTAAGCGTCAAGTTATCGCGATACAGGCTGGCGATGAAAGTGCCCACTCATTGGGGGTAAATGTCGCCAAGCTGCGTTTGTATATGTTGGTATTGTGTTCATTAATCACCGCCGTACTCGTGGCAAGTTGCGGCGGTATTGGCTTTGTGGGGTTAATGATCCCCCATACTGTTAGGCTACTTTTCCCTGGGCAGCAGCCTATTTTAATTACCGCACTTGTCGGTGGATTATTTATGGTGTGGATAGATGTACTCGCCCGTTGCTTACTGGCTAACCAAGAATTACCTGTTGGGATTATTACGGCTGCTATTGGTAGTGTGTTCTTCCTATTTGTTTTACGCCATCGTCGTTAAGACGCTGTTTTGGAGTATAAAAATGTTTGCAGTAGATCCGGTTAACCATCATATCGATGAGCAGATCCAACATAAAATAAACCAAAAAACTAAGCCTTTGGGCGCGCTAGGTCTTTTAGAAACCTTGGCAAAGCAAATTGCACAAGTGCAGTTTGCCAAACAATTTAATGGCAGACACAAATTGTCGATTAAAGAGCCTGCAATGTTAGTGTTTGCAGGGGACCATGGTATTGCAGCTCACGGGGTGTCTATTGCACCGAGTGAAGTGACTAAACAAATGGTGGCAAACTTTGCCTCCGGCGGCGCGGCAATTAATGTCTTTTGTCGTCAAATGGGCTTAAACCTTGAAGTGATTGATTGCGGGATGCTCACCCCAAGTGACCATCCAAGTGTGACTAATCATCGACTCGGCTCAGGCACAAAAGCGATTCATCAAAAGCCTGCGATGAGCTTATTGTCGGTTAAAGATGGTTTTAGTTATGCCAATGAAGTGGTGCAGCGCCATTATGATTCAGGATGTAATTTAATTGCTTTAGGTGAAATGGGTATTGGCAATACATCATCTGCCGCTGCAGTCATGGCAGCTTTATTGAAATTAGATATTAAAGATTGTGTTGGCCGAGGTACGGGTATTAATGATGAAGCGTTTGCATTAAAAACCGAGTTATTAACTGTGGCGATGAACCTACATCGTAATAATCTTAATGATCCGGTTAATGTTTTGGCTTGTTTGGGCGGCTTTGAAATTGTGCAAATGACTGGGGCTATTTTAGCTGCGGCTGAAAAGAGAATGCTGGTGGTCATTGATGGCTTTATCGCGACTGCAGCAGCATTAGCTGCGGTAGCACTGCACCCAGATGCCCGAGGTTATTTAATTTTTGCCCATCAATCAGATGAGCAAGGCCATGTGAAAATGCTGCAAGCGTTAGATGCTCAACCGATTTTATCTCTAGGCCTAAGACTCGGCGAAGGCACTGGCGCAGCACTGGCGTTACCGATTATTCAATCAGCTGTTAATTTTTATAATGATATGGCCAGCTTTGAAAATGCTGGTGTGAGCAATGTGGTTTAGGCTGCTATTAACATTAACGCTATCAAGGATTAGAGAATGTCTCAGGGGTCAGATATCGGCTCATATTTCAATATGGGCTGGTTCAGGAAACAACTAAACTTACTGCTTATTGCAATGAGTTTTTTTACTCGAATTCCTATTCCTGCATGGGTAGAGTTTGATAGCGATAAGCTCAATAAAGCTAGCCGTTACTTTGGCGTCGTCGGAGTCATTGTTGGCGTGTTGAGTGCTGCGGTATTTTGGCTCAGCCAATTTATATTGCCAAACAGTGTTGCGGTGATCTTAGCGATAATTGCTAGCGTATTAATTACTGGTGGTTTTCATGAAGACGGCTTAGCAGATACCGCAGATGGTTTTGGTGGTGGCTGGAAAGTTGCTGACAAATTAAAGATCATGAAAGACTCCCGCATTGGCACTTATGGCACCTTGGCAGTGGGTTTAACCTTACTGTTAAAGTGGCAACTATTGGTTGAAATTGCACTTTATAGTCCACTAAAAGCGGCAATTGCGCTGATTGTGGCACATTCTTTAAGTCGAGTCGTTGCCGCAAGCATGATTTTCTCTGAGCAATATGTCACAGAAGACGATGGCAGCAAATCAAAGCCCTTAGCTCAGCATCAACACATTAATGATTTATTGATTTTATGTCTTAGTGGATTTGCCGTTTTAGCCTGTTTAAATGGCCTTGTTGCATTTGTGTTGTTGCTGGCATTAGTTGCGCTTAGACAATTATTGATTTGGGGATTCAATCGTCAAATTGGTGGATACACAGGCGATACCTTAGGTGCGGCTCAACAAATTAGTGAACTGATGTGTTACTGCATCATGTTAACCATAGGATTGAATTAATGATCCATCTTGTTTTAGGCGGCGCTCGTTCAGGCAAAAGTCGTTATGGAGAAACCTTAGCGGCAACGTATGCTGAGCAGGTTTCTGAACAGGTTTCTGAACAGGTTTCTGAACAGGTTTCTGAGCAATGTTCAGCGCAAAGCCCCAGTTGTATTTATATCGCCACAGCAACTGCACTAGATGAAGAAATGAGTCAACGTATTGCACGTCACCAACAAGACCGTGTTGATGCTAAAGTGAATTGGTTATTGATTGAGTCGCCACTGGCATTAGCATCCACCCTCATGGAACAAAGTGCTGATGATAAGGTCATTCTGGTTGATTGCTTAACGCTTTATTTAACCAACCATTTAGTTGCTAGCGAAGAAACCCACCGCAATGGTGTAGATGATTTGTGGCAGCAACAAAAAATTGCTTTGCTTAACGCTTTACCACAGCTCAAAGGTCATATCATTTTTATCAGTAACGAAGTGGGTTCTGGCATTGTGCCATTAGGTGAACTCACACGTCGTTTTGCCGATGAAGCAGGTTGGCTAAATCAAGCTATTGCCGAGCAAGCTGACAAAGTGACTTTAGTGGTCGCGGGTTTGCCATTAGCGCTTAAATAAACTGTTATTAAAAAAAATCCCCAACTTATTGCCTATCGACGTTGAATTATTGGTAATAAATGCATCATAAACAGCAAAGCATGAAGGATGATTGGCATCAATGAGCAATCGAGAAAACTCAACCCTGGCTGAAGACGAAAAAGTCATTAGCGAGTTTAGTAATGATGTTACTGATCATAGTTATCAGGCTGGGGCTGCCTCAACCTTAATGGTGCAAGGTACAACTTCAGATGCTGGTAAAAGCACCTTAGTGGCTGGCTTGTGTCGACTATTTGCCAGAAAGGGCACTAAAGTCGCGCCATTTAAACCACAGAATATGGCATTAAACAGTGCTGTGACAAGTGATGGTGGTGAGATTGGTCGCGCTCAGGCGCTGCAAGCTGTGGGTTGCTACCTTGAGCCTCATACCGACTTTAATCCAGTGTTACTTAAGCCAAGTTCAGATACGGGCGCGCAAATTATTATCCACGGTAAAGCGCTATCCACACTTGAAGCCAAAGCCTTTTTCGGACCAGAAAGCCGTAACTATAAGTCGGTTGCAATGAACGCGGTATTGCAGTCGTTTGAACGGCTAACTTCTCAGTATGAAATGGTTATTGTTGAAGGTGCAGGCAGCCCTGCAGAAATTAATTTACGCGAAGGCGATATTGCTAATATGGGCTTTGCTGAAGCAGTAGATTGCCCAGTGATTATTATCGCTGATATTGATAAAGGCGGCGTATTTGCTCACCTAGTTGGTACATTAGCGTTATTAAGTTTGTCTGAGCAAGCGAGAGTTAAAGGCTTTGTGATTAATCGCTTTAGAGGTGATATTAGCTTGTTACAGTCAGGCATTGATTGGCTAGAAAGTTATACCAATAAACCTGTGTTAGGCGTTTTACCTTACCTACATGATTTACATCTTGATGCAGAAGATGCCCTGGTTGATGCTCCTAATGCTTCCGTTGATGCTCCTAATTCAGACTTATCTACTGATGAGTCTTCGCCAAGCTCTTCGAATCAGTTGCAAGCGCAACAGAAAATTAAAGTGCTGGTATTAGTGTTTCCACGAATAAGCAATCATACCGACTTTGACCCTCTGAGATTAAACCCTTATGTGGACTTTCAATATGTGAGTATGCAAACCCAAGCGAGTAATAAGCTGTTTCCAAGTGCCGATCTTATTATTCTTCCTGGCAGTAAAAATGTCCGCGCCGATTTAGCTTTTATGTGTGATCAAGGCTGGGATAAAGCAGTCAATCGGCACTTACGTTATGGCGGTAAAGTCGTTGGCGTATGCGGCGGCTATCAGATGTTAGGCGTGCAGATTGACGACCCAAATGGTATTGAAGATGTCGCTGGTAGCAGTAACGGCCTAGGATTAATTAACATGACGACCGTGCTTAGCGAGCATAAAACCCTTAAACAGGTCAGTGGAGAATTAACCTTGGATGGCCAGCTGGCTAGTGTCAATGGCTATGAAATCCACTGTGGGCAAAGCGAGTTCATTAATCCAAATGATAGTCAGCCTTTATCTTTGCAGTCGCAAGATAATACTGGAATTGACGATGCAGCCAAAACTGAAACGGCAACTAAAACTACAACTAAAACCACGACCAAATCCACAACTACAACCGCAGCCACAGCCGTTGCAGGTCAAGCCTATTCAGAAGGTTGTGTAACCGCAGATAACCAAATTTTGGGCACTTATGTTCATGGGCTGTTCGATAGCCCAAGAGCGTGCCAATTGATATTAACCTGGGCAGGGTTAGCACAGGCTCAAACGGTGGATATCAATCAGATAAGAGAGCAGCAATTAGATAGATTAGCTGATGTGCTAGAAGCGCATCTTGATATGGACAAATTAACAGGAAGTCTTGCATGACACAGTCTGACAATAACCTAGATAACAATGAAGCAGCAGATACTAAAGCTGAGCGTCATAAAGCGCGCCAGCAAAAACTCAAAGAAGGCGTAGATGCAAAAATTGCAGCGGCTCAAGAAGAGAAGGGTATTTTATTGGTGCTGACAGGTAACGGTAAAGGAAAATCAACATCCGGTTTTGGCGCGGTAACCCGTTGTGTTGGCCATGGACAAAAAGCTGCAGTGGTTCAGTTTATCAAGGGTGGCTGGGAGTGCGGCGAACGTAACTTACTTGAAAAAGTGGGTGTTGAGTTTTATGTCATGGGCACAGGTTTTACCTGGGAAACTCAAGATAGAGAGAAGGACGTTGCTGCAGCTGAGTCCGCTTGGCTAGACGCTGAAAAGTTACTCAAAGATGAATCTATTAATATGGTGTTACTTGATGAGTTAACCTACATGGTGACCTATAAATATATTGAATTAGCACGTGTTGTAGAGGCGCTAAAGAATCGTCCTAAAATGCAGCACGTTATTATTACAGGCCGTGCGTGTCACCGTGAAATCATCGAACTTGCAGATACGGTTAGTGAAGTACAACCCATCAAACATGCCTTTAACGATGGTATAAAAGCCCAACTGGGTTTTGATTATTAAGACTGTGTTCTGGGTTGATATGAACGTTGATGCTAAAGATTCAGAAGTAGCAGCTTGGCTTAATAGTAGATAATTCACAACGAGAATGAAAACGAGTTTAATCAATTTAACAGGACGTTAATGGACAATGAACCTTGTACTACTAAGTAATACAGCTTCCTTAGAAGCGATGAATGCACTAACATTTTTTATTGGTAACTTATCAAAGGATTTGTTGTCGTTACCGGTGATTTATATTGCGTCTCAGCCAGATCCTAAGCGAGTGTATTTTACTCCTATTAAGATTATGTATCAGCAACTAGGTTTTAAGCAGGTTGACTATATCGAGCTCGAGGATGATTTTCAGGCTAATGCGTCAACACTATTAGAAAAAGCAGGTTTAATTCATCTATCTGGTGGTGATACTTACCGTTTTTTAACTGGGTTAAAGCAACGCGGTATTGATAAGCAATTAAGGTGTCTTGCTGAAGAAGGTACAGCTATAGTTGGGGTGAGTGCAGGGGCAATGATAATGACGCCGAGCATTGATTCAGCAATACTGTGTGGCGATCAAAATACAGTCGGTTTAACTGATACTAGAGGCTTACATTTAGTGTCATTTTTAATGGTTCCTCATGTGAGTGAACCCATTAGTAATCTGTCAGAAATAGAGATATTTAAGTTGCAAAGCGACAATGAGTTATTGCTTTGTAAAGACACCGATGCTGTGGTTATTAATGGAAATAAGCAACAAACGTTCGGTACACCCATTTGGCTAAAATAAGTTTTTATTATCATCAAAACTTTAAATTAATAAAGGGCTTAAATGAGTCAATTTAAGCCCCGTGCTTACTACAAGGTGCAATGCTAGCTAGAACTTTGGCTTATATTCAAAAGCAGCCTGGGCTTTGCTGTCAGTAAAGACTTCAATGACCTGCTTTTTATTGAACATACCGTTAACCATATTATTCGGGAAAGCTTGAATACAGTTATTAAAATTAGCCACGTTTTGGTTAAAGATACGAACTGCTGCACCGACATTTTCTTCTTGTTCTGTAATCTCACTCATGAACTTTGAGAAAGACTCTGATGCTTTAAGTTCTGGATAGGCTTCAACCGCGACATTAATACCTTTAATCAGCTCCTGTGAGGCTTTATCAACATCACTTTGTAGCTTAGTGTCGATGTTATTGTCTTGGAGTGCGTTTATCCCTTTACGTAGTGCAGTAATCCTCGGTAGTAACTCCATTTCATAGTCTTTATGCTCTTGTAACACTCTATCTAATTCTGGAATAATTCTGCTACGTTGCCTTTCTTGAGTTAATACGTCAGCCCAACCACGCTGAACGGCATTATGCTCTTTAACAATGGCATTATAAATACTGAAAATAATGATCGCGCCAAGGATAATTACCGCTAAGAAAATATAAGACATGTCCATGATTTTTCCTCTATGAAGCTTAAGTTGTGTGCTTAATAAGTTGATTAACGAAGCCAAAGATACTGTTCACTGTGAACAGTGATGTGTCATTTAGCAACTCTTGTTTGAATTTCTCAGGTGTTGTGATGTCATATTCCATTTCGGGATTAAGTAAATTAGTGTTGTGCTGATTAATCAATAAACTGCCATCATGTGCAAATTCGATTGTTACATTTTTGAGTTTACGGCTAAGTTGCTCACAAGCAATCACGACAACAGGTTCAAGAAATTTTGCCGCGTCAAACTGAGAATCTGCTTGCACGCGAAAGGACTTTTCAAACTCTCTAGAAGCTGGCATAAAGCTTTGTTGCCATTGTTTGGATAATCTTGATTCACTTAACACTAAATGAGTGGTCTTATTAATTGGGGGAAATATTACACCTTGACGATAGTAATGGTCATAGACAGTTCTGGTGCGAGTGCGCGTACCGCCTTTACCATCTGATTCAGTATAGGTCTCAGTTCTTCTGTCGACATAATGATGATAAACCACACTGGCGCGGATTAGACCATTATCTGAGTGAAAGTCAATTTCTTTGCCCCACTCAACATCTTGCGAGTGATTTCCTCGGTTAAAGTCGACAAATTTATTTTCTGCATTATTGAGAAAAGCAGCGTCGCAACTACGCATATTATACAGATGCTTAAGGGTTTCATCTCTTATGAGTGTGGAGACTTTTTTAAGTTTCGTACGGCGTGAAAAGTATATTGCTAGCGCTGATATTAGACCGACAATGCAAATAATAAAAATGCCAAAATCAAGTTCAGAATAGCGATAATAGCTTCCCTGTTGCTCAAGATAAAACCAATAAAAAACGGCTGATAAAAGGGCGATTAACCCTGCGATAAGTATGTTGCTATTCTTATAAGATAATTGATTTGGATAAGCGATAGCACTATCTAGTGCCTCTTTAACGACATCAATAGATTGAGAATGAATCACTTGGGATTTAAGCTGCTTCAAAAAAGTGCTTAATGCCTTATTGTTAGCGGGTTTCTCACTAGACTCATTGTTAACATCTGCGACAGGCTCTGATGACATTGTACGTCCTTGTTTAAATTGACAGGGTTATATTACAAGGCAAATTTATAGTGTAAAGTGCTGTTTTATATAAATTTGATAAATGAGTCAATAAATTGAAACAGATTGATACTGATATCTAGTGATGTCGTTAATTATTTTTAAAGGGAGCTTTATGGCTAAGTTACACCGTTTTGATCATATCCATATTTACGTTGAAGATAGAGCGAAAGCGTTAACTTGGTATCAAGAGGTAATGGGCTTTGAACCTGTAGCACCTTTATCTTTTTGGGCGGTAGATAATGGCCCTTTAGTCATTGCCCATGATGATTTACATCTGGCGCTATTTGAATCAAGTGCTGCTAAACGCACTACCGTCGCCTTTGGTGTCGATGCCAATAATTTCAGCCTTTGGCAACAAAAGTTAAGCGATAATGAGGTTCAATTTAATGTAAGCGATCATCAAATTACCTGGTCGATTTACTTTAGCGATCCCGATGGAAATCCTTATGAGATTACCAGCTTTGATTATGATGAAATTGCTAAGGCTAACTGATAATGACACCAGCGATTAATCTAGCGAAAAAGAACCAGGTACTCCATCAAGTGCTGTCATATCACCACGACCCAGCAGTGGCATCATATGGAAATGAAGCACTTGACAAGTTAAAGCTGCCAGCAGAGAAAGTATTTAAAACCCTTGTTGTTCAGCTAGACACCAAAGAGTTAGTCGTGGCTGTTGTACCGGTACTTGGAATGCTTAACTTGAAGTTTCTTGCTAAAACCTTAGGGGTTAAAAAAGTGCTGATGGCTGACAAAGCACTTGTTGAGAAAACCACGGGTTATGTATTAGGTGGGGTCAGTCCATTAGCGCAAAAGAAACGCCTCAGGACAGTGATTGATCAATCTGCTGAACACCAAGCACAAATCTTTGTGAGTGCAGGAAAAAGAGGACTAGAAATCGGCTTATCTGCGCAAGACTTATTAGTGTTAACCCAGGGTGTTTTTGCGTCGATTGCTGAGGTAAGGTAAGCGCTTGCCCGTTAATGAATAACTCATTAGTTATTAACGATTGTGTTTAAGTGTTCATGTTTAATTCTTGTTGAGTATCATAAGCGAAATTAATCACTATCAGATTATTGTCCCATATGTTATTAAGTCTATAAGTGAACTTTGTTTAACATCTTGCTGCTTAGTTTGATTAATGAGTTGATTAAGCTGAACTAAGCCATTGTCATTACAGTATGCATTCCTCAGGAAATAAATATGAATTTAGATAAGTCTAAAAAAAGAATCGCCAAGAAAGTCAAAGCTGGCTTTAAAGGCTACCCACTGATCAATATTATCTATCAGGGAAAAACAGCTGATATTGCCGAAGAGGTTGTGGTTGAGTTTATATTTGAGGAAGGTGCTGAAGCGCAGCAGGAAAAATTTAAAAGCACTGCTGATGCAAGGCAAGATGAAGTAATTCAAACGGCCCTGATTAAAATTATTGATAGAGCAGATGCGAGCACAGTAACTGAGTCAGATGGCGTGATAGTGGTTAATTGATTGCTAGTTAGTATATGTATCAGCTTTAGACATCAAAAAAGGCTTATCGCAAGATAAGCCTTTTTGTTTAATCTATACATCAGTTTGACTTTCAAACACAGATTTCTGCACGAGTACGATTACTACAACGTATTAAAACGCTACTTTGAAGAGACAATTAAGAAGCCAATTCTTAAGAAGCCAATTTTTAAGAGGCAATGTAATGAGTGCGTCTTCTACGACGTCTCATACGACCTTCTTTTTCTTCTTCAGTTTCCTCTGCTGTTCCATCATTTGCTGAATCCGCAGATTGGTCAGTTTTAGCTGTCGTTTTTTCTTCTGTACTCGCCGCCAGTTGATCTACATCATCCGGCGTTTCGGACTTTTTTTCATTTCTCTTAGTGTCCCCCTTGAAGACAGACTTAATGATACTTGTTACACCGCCAGTAGTTCCGGCTGTATCATCAGCTTTGTCTTCAGAGATATCTTCAGAAAATTCAATTTTATCAATTTTCGGTTTAGGTTTTTTAGGGGCGACTGCCACAGGGTCAAGGCTTTTAGTCGCACTAACCGTTTTAGCAGCTGTTAACTCTGCAACTGCGTTGTCTTCTTCAGCAGATTTAAGCATGCTTTCTGCAAGTGCTTTTTGGATCTGGTTGCTGATTTCAGACACGTTGTCTGGCGATATGCTTCCATTGTCTGCTTTAGCAGGCGAAGGAGCAGCCACTGGTGCAACCGTTGGTGCACTTATAGTGTTAGTGTTCTCAGCGTTTTGTTTTGCAACGCGTTGATTGAAGTCAGTAGAGACTTCATTCACTTCAGTTTTGGCAATCGATAGCGCTGAAATCAACTCATCAAATGAACCTTTGAAAGTGTTGTATTTACTTTCAAAAGGATCAATGTTTGATTTAACTTCATCAGTTAAATTGATGGTTAATTTTTTGTATGTATTGATTTCTTGTTCGAATTCAACCAGAACACCTTTGGTAGACAGTACGCTTTCTTCCATGCTAGCGACTTTTACTTGTAGTGCCTTTTCTTTGGCTGCAAATTCTTCAATTAATGCTTGAGGAATCAATGCTGGTGGAACCATTGCTGGCACAATGTGGGCAAATTCTTTAATGCAACTTACCGGCTTCCATTGTGTAAAAGAAGGATGCCAACCGTAACAGTCACCATCTTTCAATAAGAATTCTTTTGCTTCAACTTCGTTTAACGGCCCTGTTACTTGACCATTTTTGGAAAAATACCATTTTTTCATAGTCGTATTCTTTTTATTTAGTTAACAACAATTGTCATATGCTACTCAGATTATTAAGTATTTAAGTCGGGTAAAACTTAACTTAACCTACACCTGAAAGTGTTTTCTGAAGGGCAGCATATTGTTCATTAACGCTACGAAGCGTCGCTTCTACTTTTTCGTTCAATTCTTTGGTCGTGGCTTTGTAACGGCTCGAATCTCGTCCAATATCTGACATTGAAGAATTAATCGTTTTTAGTGTGTTATCAATTCGACCTAAAGCAGAATTGAGTTCACGTTCTTTTGCAGTAAAACGTTCAATCAACTGCTGTGGGATCTCCGCAGGAGGCGGTGGCGGAGACACAATGATGTCAAATTCTTCTACATGACTCACTGGTACCCATTGTGCGTAAGACGGGTGCCAAGCATAGACATCAGGATTTGATGCGATAAATTTATTGGAATCAGCTAAGCCCAAAGGTCCACTGATTTCACCATTATTTGAGAAATACCACTCTTTCATAGTCCACTCTTATCCTTAATAGTGTAGTAAGCTAATGTTTTTATGAATACAATCAACAGCTTTTGGTGATTTCAAAAATACAACGAAGGAAAACGTCAGCTCGCAGGGTTATTGTTTATAAAACCGCATATCATACGAACTGGTTACATTAACTTATATTGATTAACATATCTACTTAGAAATAGTTAATTTTACAAGTTTTTGCACTCAGATAGGGCAGCCATTTTTTTGACTATTTAAATGGCTGTTTGAAACGGTTGTTTTATTCGAAGTTGGCGTTTACTTCGAATGTCATTGGCTGATTGGAGTGTGGGTGGTTAAGTGATAAAAACTGGGCGTGTAAATGTAAGCGCTTTTCTGTTTTACCATACAAATCATCACCTAAAATTGGCATATGTAATCCGTTATGATGCGCACAATGAACTCTTAATTGATGGGTTCGCCCTGTTTTTGGGTAAAGGTGTACCAAACTAGTGCCGTTCTCGATAGCGACTTTCTGCCAAAATGTTTCAGCATGCTTACCGTGTTCATAGCATACCAGCTGCTTTGGCCTATCATCTAAGTCCACCCTAAGAGGTAAGCTGATAGTGCCACTTTCTTCTGTTAACACACCGTCAATTTTTGCAATATAACGTTTAGTCACCGTTCGGTTAATAAACTGCTGAACTAAATGTTTATTCGCTTCTTTAGACAGTGCGATAACCATTAATCCTGAAGTCGACATATCGAGGCGATGCACGATCAAAGGCCCAGTCGCTTGTGGAAACCTTTGTTTCATTCGGCTAAAAACAGAGTCGCTGATGTTTTTTCCTGGCACTGACAAAAACTCTGCTGGTTTATTGACGACGGCGATGTAGTCATCTTGATAAACAATTGGCAGCTCAACCCCTTCTGCTGGATTCGTCAGTAAGGGGTTTTCATCTACGTTCATACCATCAAGCATATGACCCAATATAGGACGGCACTTACCGTGACATGAAGGGTAATAGTTTTGGTGTTGTTTGATCTCTGATTTTGGCGATATTCCCCACCAAAATTCAGCCATTACAATAGGAGTTAATTGGTGCTTAAATGCATACTGGAGTAACTTAGGCGCCGCGCATTCACCCGCAGCAGCAGGCGGTTGATGATTCGGTGCGTCTTGGAAAATATCACTTAAGTCGCGACACTCACCTTTGATATTTAAGAATTGATATTGAGCAAATAATTTTTGCTGCAGTGCATTTGAAACTTGTTTGCGTTGCAGCCTCAATGTATCAATTTGATTGGTTAATTCATTGAGTCGTTGTTGAGCTTGAGCAATGTTAGTATCGGATTCACGTTTTAATGCATTTAGCTGATGCTTATCGTTAACGCTTTGCCTACTCATCTCAATGGATAATACGGTTTGCTCAGAATCAGTTAGGCCAATTAAGTTGTTACGTTTTGCTTTACGCGCTTTTCGGTTCTCAATCATCAACTCGCGATGTTGAGCTATTTGTTGTTCGGCTGCTAATTTTACGCTGGTATAAGTTTGCTCAAATTCGGTTAATTGAGGATTTGATTCTAGCGCTTTTAGTTTATGGCTTATTTGGTTTATTTCTTCATACTCACGCTTAAAGAAGCTATCACTACTTAGCATGTCGAACACTGGCGGAACAAAATGGGGCAAGATATTTTGTTCGGCAATTTTCCCTGAAAAACCAGCTAAAAAACCTATTTTTCCTTGGTTGTTTTTAACGACCAATACACCAAACATTTTACCAACAGGCTTTAGTTTTGTCTTTTGTCGCTGTTGAGGCGAATCTGTTTTATCTTCAAAACCAAAGTTATGTGCCCAGTCTGTTTGCTGAGTAAGGTGGCGCTGTAATTGCTCAGCAGCCATGACAGCAAGAGGGTGAGGCTGATAATAAAACGGGAAAGTAAATTTGTCTGGTAAAGGAATATCAGCAATCGATTCATTGAACTGATTAAAAAGAGGATCGAATTGTGACATGAAGGAAAGCCTTAACCGTTTTACTGTTGATTAGCTAATCTAAGTAGCAAGAGTAGGGATATAACATTATGGATAAAGCCATTGTTAATCATTAAAACGAACACAGATGGCTTTGTAAGCCTTTTAATCGCTCGATTATGGCAAATTATCTTGTTAATTATTACGCTGCATAAGTTTACCTTGATTGATGTCAAAAGGCATTAGTCGCGGCTTAAGAAAAGATCTTTCAAGCGCAGGTTTGTAATGGCGTTAGTGCTGCTAACTAGTGCTGCTAACTAGAATAGATGTTGGATTAAAGAAACGTTAGCTAGTGATGTTAGCAAGAGACGTAAGCAAGAAACGTTAGCTAGAGACGTTTAGCTAAAGAGAAGCTAGAATAAAGCCGTGGAGTCACGGCTTTATTCTATTGATATAAATCAGGTGTTATTTAGGGCGGTAAAGTACACAAATTTTGTTACCTGCGGGATCGCGTAAGTAACCTAGAAATAGTGGCCCCATTGGTGATTCTCGATAACCTGGCAATTCTTCACAGGTGACGCCACCATTAGCAAGCCCTGCAGCATGCCATGCAAGTGCTTGTTCTTCATTCGCAGCCGAGAAACCAACTGTGGTGCCATTACCATGGCTTGAGCTTTCACCATTGATAGGCTTAGTTAACGCAAAGACACCTGTTTCAGTGACATAAAAGCAACGCCCTTTCGGATCAATCGTACCTGGTGCGTGACCTAATGCTGCTAAAGTGGCATCGTAAAACGCCTTTGATGTGTCGATGTCGTTGGCGCCAATCATAACGTGACTGAACATAGTTAACTCTCCGTGTATTTTATCAATTTGGATTTTATGAAATCCAGAGGGGTTATTTATTTTTTATACATTGTTTATATTACTATATTTGTTGTAAACGCTGTCTTAGTGCTGTTCTGCGTGTTGCTCAAGCAGTGAAATAGTATGGCTGAGGAGTTGTTTATCTCCCATTTGTCCATGGCCAGGAAGCACTCTGTCGGTATCTGTAAATTGTGTTTGTAATTGCTTAATTGAGAATGGCCAAGCGTCTAAGTCTGCTTCACCGTAATACCCTAAGCTTTTACTACTAAGGCTTTTGACCAAGCAGCCACCATATAGCAATTTGGATTGAGGAAACCAGACTACCAAGTTATCAACCGTGTGACCCGCACCGACAAAATAGACTTCGACTTTAGACTCTACAAAGTCGAATTGACCTGCTTTAAAGCTATTTGTGGTGGTAGGTTTGCCTGCTTGTTTAAGGAGTTTATTCGTATGTTCAGATGCATAGGTTGTCACGCCGATTCGGTTTAAGTAATCCACCCCCGCAGTGCGATCTTCATGTGAGTGCGTTGATACGCTGGCCGCTAAAGTAAAGCCTTGATTTTCAATCCAACTGACTAGTTTGATCGTATCAGCCTCACTCCATGGGGTATCGATTAAATAGGCTTTGTTATCATCAATTAAAATGAGTCCGTTAGAGCCGACAAATCCGTATTGCTGGGTTTGCATAAAGGATTCGTGGACAAACAATGTGTCTGATAAAGGGGTAATGCTTAACTCGCCTTTAACTTGCAAGGAAGGCTTTTCTGCTTCTTTCCCTGCCTCTGCCTTTGAGTTTGCTTTGGCTGACATTGACAACAATGTCGTGGTTAAACAAGCGCTGAAGCAAAGTGAAATAAGTAACCAGTTAATAGATTTGCGAGTGGTTCGGTTGAACATAAAAATACTCAAATGATGAAAGGTCGTGTTTAATACTGCCATAATTTACGCAGATTAGAATATCTTGTCGGTATTAAACCTTGTTATTTTGCCATTAGACTTAACTCAAAAGCTGCACTTGTTTGCTGCAATTGTTAGCTTCACTCGTTTGCTGCACTTGTCAGTTGCATTCGGTCACCTGTTCATTGATGTTTTAAAAACAGCTTTTGAACGTTAACTTTTGCTTTTATGCGTGAGGCTAGTAAGTATATTCCGGCTAATTTCCGATGAACAAAAATTGCATCAGTAGGTGGCGTATGCCATTCATCTGGCTTGGTACTCATTGATTTAGCGGCATCAGTGACGCGTTTTGCAAGGTTACTGGTTTCAAAGTCATACTCTCCGTCGCATCGCAATGGTTCACAGGCTTGGTGGAAAATATCAACGATCAGTTGTTGCTGCTCTATGGTGATATTTTTTTGAAAGAAACCGATGTCTGAGGCCGCTTGTGTCATTAATGCTTTGTCACTGGTCATCGCCCCTTGCATGAGTTTTCGGTAACCTGCAGACAGGTCATCTGATATTGAACGAGTGGCACCAAAGTCCAGTAATACAATCTTGTCACTTTGGCTTTGGTACATAAAATTGGCAAAGTTAGGATCTGTTTGTACTAGCTTGAACTCGAATAGCTCGTCTAGAAATAGTGCCAATAATTGGGTGGCGACATTGTCCCTAATGCTTTGCTCAAGCTTAGCGACATTTTCAATGGCTTCACCTTCGATAAACTCCATGACTAAAATACTGTCCGTGCTTAATGACTGATAGATTCTAGGTACAATAAATTGTTCATTACCCGCAACCCATTGCTGGTATTGCGTTAAAAGGCGAGCTTCGTATTCATAGTCGGCTTCATGATGCAGTTGAGCTTTTGCTTCTGTGAGTAATTTATCAAATTGCACATGGTCTGGAATCAACTGGGCGACTTTTAGTAAGGTAGCGACATTATCAATATCGCTATTAATACTGTCTTTAATGCCAGGATACTGGATTTTAACCGCTAGCTTTTCCCCTGAATCTAAATAAGCAAGATGCACTTGGCCAATTGATGCCGCGGCAAAAGGGCGCAGTTCAAATTGGGCAAATGGCGATAACCAATCATTTCCCCATTGTTGTTTGAGTATTTCGACCAATTGTTTATGAGGCATGGCTTTAGCATCATCACGCAGCCTTGCCATGATTTCACTTAATTCTGCGGGTAATAAGTCCCCAGTGTCCATTGAAATCATTTGGCCGACTTTCATCGCAGCGCCGCGAAGTTGGGCGAGCTTTTCTGCTACTTGAGAAATATTTTTAGGCGTAAGAACCAGTTCTTGAAGTTTAGGTGATTGGCCTTTACTGAGCTGCTTTGCCCCTTCCAGCAATACATTTCCAGCTAAACGTGAGGCAAGACCACCCATTTTACTCAGTCTGGAAAAACGACTACTTGGAACTTTGGCTACTTCTTTACTCATAGTGACAACTCATTTTGAAGGAAAGTGAGGTACTGCTGAAGACTCATTCTTCATTCATCTGCTTCAATAATACGGCTTATTAAGAATACGTGGTTAACTGGATTTAGATCAACCTGATAGTGAGTGAGATACTTTCGGCAAATTGAATACGCAATAAAAAAGGACAACGAAGTTAGCTTCGTTGTCCTTAATATTTGTGTCAGTAATTAGCTGATTTCCGAAGTTAGCATTTGATAGCTAGAATTCAATTTCTAGAACTCAATCGCTAGAATTCAATAGTATCTTGCCAGCCTAAAAGTACACCTTGCATGCCATGCTTTTGCTCATATCGTTCAAGCTTTTCAGGGCTTGCATCATCAAGAGCTAGTTCGCGATATTTCTTGGCAAACTTGAGGGTACGCAATAATTCTTTATAGAAATGCTTACCTAAGTCTTCGCGAATGGTTTGTGCTAAAGCGTCGGGTAAATGACTTAGCGCACGCTCAGTATGGAGCGTAATCGTATCAACACTGAACCATTTTTCATCTAATTCAATTTTGCGTAAACGCTTTTTCATGTCTTCACGCACTCTGGCGTCATCAAACATAATGCGGTACAAAACGGCTTCAGCTAATACGCTTTCTAAGCCCAAGCTAAATAAAGGATCAAGCTCCACTTTAGCGTAAAAGGTTTCTAATAAAACCTTAGTGGCTTCTTGGTTTTGATGATCTTTCAGCGCTGTTTGATAATCTTGCCAGCCTAACCATTCTTCAGTATCGGGTGGAGTAGAGATTTTCTCTAACAAGAGCTGATTGATACCACCGTAAAGCGAATTATCACTTCCGTGCATGTGTTTACTGACAGTTGTCAGCATGCTCCAGCCTTTTTGAAAACACTTAAGTACGCCATCGGGCGTTTGCAGTAAAGCGACTGAAGCGACAGGTTCTTCACCTGTTAGCGCAATAAGTCCTATACTTACGACACCAATGACATCGTGAGCGGCATGCTCAAGCAAATGCATTTTGTGTTTGTTATAAAACTTATCTGCCAGTTTCAAACTCATTAAAATCGCTTTGGATTTTATTTGAGTCACATGTTCATCGGTTAAGCGTTCTTCTGCACGTCCATATTCAAGTACACGACTAAAATAGGGACCTTGGTTATTATCACGTAATGCTAATTGCATTAAGTCGATTCCTTAATCAAGAAAAGTAAACATGTCATCGACTTCAGCGTATTCATCAGCTACTTCGTTTTTCTCTTTCGCTTGTAGAACAAGCTCATTAACGAATTTACCGATGATTTGCTCCCAGCCAGAACTTTCATTACGTAGCAAGTTCTTAATTGATGAAGCCACACTAGGTGCAAGTTGTTTAATCAGAGCGAATAAGCTGCGTGGGTCGTCCATCGCTAAGCTGTGAGCTTCTTCATCTGCCTGCCAGTTACTGTAGCCTACAGTTTCGCCATCATCTTCATCATCGAAACTCTCGTAAATCGAATTACCATCTTGCTCGCCAGATGGTGCAAGGATTAGCTCAATAAACGGAATTGACAAGTAGAATAATCCAGCTGGATCTTCAGCAATACATTCTAAAATAGCGGTTTGCTTTTCTTCTGTTCCCTGAATACGAATGAGGTAAGTCAGAAACTCAAATGTATGGTGCATGAGCTCATCGGCATTGGTTTTAATTTGCTCTTCCCAATACAGTGGCTGCTGACAAACGATGTCACGGATTTGTTCTGGCGACATCAACTCAGACATGATTGATGGACATGAAATATCATGGTGACTGTTAATTTGCGTTAAGGTCACAATATCCATGTGCTCAATAACATCAACCAGTTGATCATCCGACATGGTATTAGCAATAATTTCAAAGCGCTTACTGGCTTGTTGCGGCTCGACATCGGCAAGTTCTTTAATCTCTGCTGCTGTGAGTTCAATAAGGTTGTTCATTACCGCTCCTCGTCATCATATTGATCGTAATAGCCTTCTTCATCGCTGTCGTCATAATCACCATCATCATTGTATGGATCATAACCGTCGTCAGATGAATCTGAGTCTGAAGCACTACTGAATGATTTACTCGGCGCTACCACATTATCTTGGGTGTTAAGTAAGTACACCACAGCGCAGCTCTCAATCAGTAATTCTTCACTATACTTGCGTACTGCCAGCACTAAAGGCACATCATCATTATTAAATTGAATCGTTACTTTAAACTCATCCCACGACGGCATCGTCGCAGTATCAATCCATGTTGCCCACTTGGTTTTGGCAGCATCTGAAAAGCGAACTCGATTGAATAGCGCCACAGGTAAGTATTCTGGCACAGCGGCAAGCATCGAAGGATCCGCTAATAAGATCGCTTTCATTGAGTCAGTAAATTTGGCTAATGCTTCAGGGCTATCGGGATCGTTATACGACTCGATATTGTCATAGGCATTATTTTTTAACTCATTAATACGTGAGATATTAAGTGGTTTGCTCATGGGTTTCTCAAGAATAAAATTGGTCCCACAGCTCGGTCATTGCCGCTGTAGGATTGGTCACGATGACATTATTAAAATCTTTAATAAAGGCAGTTCTTAATTTTTTATCAGACAAAACATCATAGGCATTTTTGACCCGATGCAACTGCTGCGCTGCAAGATGTTTTTCTTCTTCTGAAGCATTAATCAGTTTATCGGGGTGTAACTTATTTGATAAACGTTTATAGGCTTTTTTTATTTCGTCTTCTTTGGCACTGGCTTTAACACCGAGGACTGTGAAGTGGTTAATCATATTTTTACCTATGGCATATGAACTTGGATAGACTGATGCTAATCCATTAAATTATGATTATTTGGTTGTATACCCATGATACTTCAAGATGCAAAGTCAGCAAGGCAAATAGTGCCAAGATGC
>NZ_JAJGZS010000117.1:0-204 GCF_020806285.1 Shewanella sp. 10N.7 | reverse complement strand
CAGAAATGTCTACGCCATCAATGCTGTAATCGCCATTGGCATCAACGGTGACGCCAGTGATGACTTGCACTGTGCCAGCGCTATCGGTGAGGGTTAGGGTGACAGTGCTGTTTGGCGCCACATCAGTAGTGGTACCTGAAATGTCAGCGGTTTCTGCGCCATCGTTAATCACTAATGCAACGTCGATAGAGCCCGCAGTGGCGT
>NZ_JAJGZS010000116.1:0-205 GCF_020806285.1 Shewanella sp. 10N.7 | reverse complement strand
AAGGCAGGCGCTCTCCCAGCTGAGCTATAGCCCCATTTACATGCAGTCAAACAAATTTATACGTATAAATGACCAAATCTTTTCTTATCGCGGCAGAGTGTGGCGACGTTTAGCTTTCTTAAACGAGTCACTCTCTAACAAAGATAAGGTAAGATTTTGGTGGGTCAGAGTGGACTTGAACCACCGACCTCACCCTTATCAGGGG
>NZ_JAJGZS010000115.1:0-210 GCF_020806285.1 Shewanella sp. 10N.7 | reverse complement strand
TCACAGTCGTGCTTGCACGATAGCCTGCGGCAGGCAATGGATTAGATTGAAGTGATGGTCTTAAGTAATTGAGTCAATGTAAATGAAGTATAGAATTGGTGGGCTTAAACGTTTTTGCCCCAAAACTTGTTTAAAATTTTGAAATTATCATTTGAAAAAAATCAAAGTCGTGGCGCTTCGCCCACACCAGACTAAAAGGGAGTGAACTGC
>NZ_JAJGZS010000114.1:0-213 GCF_020806285.1 Shewanella sp. 10N.7 | reverse complement strand
TCACAGTCGTGCTTGCACGATAGCCTGCGGCAGGCAATGGATTAGATTGAAGTGACGACTCTCATTAATAGGGCCAATACTGATGAAGTACAAAGTTGATGCTGGTAACTCGTTTATGCCCTAAAACGTGTTTCAAATTTTGAAGTTATCATTTGAAAAAAAATCAAAGTCGTGGCGCTTCGCCCACACCAGACCAAAAGGGTATCAACAGCA
>NZ_JAJGZS010000113.1:0-214 GCF_020806285.1 Shewanella sp. 10N.7 | reverse complement strand
GAGAGGTGGCCGAGTGGCCGAAGGCGCTCCCCTGCTAAGGGAGTATGGGCTTTAACTCCCATCGAGGGTTCGAATCCCTCCCTCTCCGCCATTATTTGCATATATTGAATATGCAACTAAGCTCAAGTAGCATTGAGCATGCAGTAAACGTAAAAAATTAGCGGATGTAGCTCAGCTGGATAGAGTACCTGGCTACGAACCAGGCGGTCGGAGG
>NZ_JAJGZS010000112.1:0-215 GCF_020806285.1 Shewanella sp. 10N.7 | reverse complement strand
AGCACAGCACTCATAATGCTGGGGTCGCAGGTTCAAGTCCCGCCATTGCTACCATATTTAAAAGGTAGAATAGAGGGTTACCCTTTTACTACTGAGTTAGAAAGGGCAAGAAACAGTGTTTACTCATGATGTAAATGAGTTTATTCTGGTAAAAATTTGATGCGGGAGTGGTGGAATTGGTAGACACGCCAGATTTAGGTTCTGGTGCCGTAAGG
>NZ_JAJGZS010000111.1:0-218 GCF_020806285.1 Shewanella sp. 10N.7 | reverse complement strand
TTTTAAGTCCCGTTTAGTTATTTTCAAACGTAACGCAAAAGGACGTAAAGACAAAGTGGTAACGGGTGAAAAGTCGAGGCGGAGTAAACAATCTCGAGCCAGTGCAGAACGAGAGAAAGAGCCTTGGTTACTTGCTACATCACTTTGTTTATCAAGTGCTGCCGCCAAAAGAGTCGTTAAGATTTATTCAACAAGAATGCAGATAGAAGAAAGCTTTA
>NZ_JAJGZS010000110.1:0-220 GCF_020806285.1 Shewanella sp. 10N.7 | reverse complement strand
AAAGTGAAAATAAATTTGGAGCCTGGCGATGTCCTACTCTCACATGGGGAAGCCCCACACTACCATCGGCGCTATTGTGTTTCACTTCTGAGTTCGGCATGGAATCAGGTGGGTCCACAATGCTATGGTCGCCAAGCAAATTTTAAAATTCGGAAAACTGATTTAAAAGTCTCTCTTCAAACTCATTCAAGCGTTTGGTATTTCTATTGAGTCCACAAAA
>NZ_JAJGZS010000010.1:0-153233 GCF_020806285.1 Shewanella sp. 10N.7 | reverse complement strand
TATCGAAAAGGGAAATGCTGTTGTTTCCCTTTCGTCTGGTGTGGGCGAAGCGCCAAGGCCTTGATTAAGATCTTGATTTAGATTCTATTCAAATCTAGAAATCATTAGCTGACTAAAGCTGCTAAAACGTTTTGGGGCAAAAACGAGTTACCAGCATCAGCTTTGTTCTTCTTCAGTATTGGCTTTTTTACTGATAATCATACCTTCATTCTAATCCATTACCTGTCGGCACTGCGAAAACAAATATCATCCATGTTAAACGGCCCGTTCGACATCCATGCCTCTCGCTCATAGCGTTTAACACTGTGAAACTTCGCCATGTTTTCGAAGGTCTTGAACGCATCTGCACTGAGATTATTGTCTCTTCATTTATCTTGTTTGTGGAAATTTAAAACAGAAAAATCAGAGTTCCCTAAACACGTTTTCGCTAATAAATAAGGAAAATATACCGCCATAAAAGATAAGTTATTAAAAATTGTAATATTTTTCTACTGTGATATGTTCTTTTTGATTGTTAGAGTGATTTGAAGGTTAAGGATAACAGAATGATAAGAGTCATTTTTGCAGCTCTGGTTTTATTACCTAGCTTGGTAAATGCAAAGCAAGATATACAAAGTCTAAATGCACGTGTTAAACAGAAGACTGAGGTAATGGTCTTAGGAACGATGCATTTAAAAAGCATTAAAGAAGAGATCGACCTGTCTGAAATTAGAGGTTATTTAGGTAAATTTAAACCAACAGCTATTGCAGTCGAATCACTTCGAGGTGAAGATATTTTTACAATGCTTAATGGCTCTGTTGAATATCATGAAACTTTAACAAACTTTGTGGGTGATGAACTACTTGGTATCGCAAAAAATGAACAATCATCATTAGGACTTTCTGCCACTGAAGCAATACACAAAATGAATCAGTTTGAAATAGTAGATAATTTGTCCGATGAAAAGCGAATCGAACTTATAAGACTATCTATTGCAGGCTACTACCCTGATACAGCAACACTCCAATGGTTAAAAATAACAGAAAATGACACTTCTCAATTGTCCACAGATTTAAAAACCTACCTCCGTGCGCGTGCTACAAAAAATAATGAAACACTCAATATCGCAATTAACTTAGCGTTAAGTGAGGGGATAAATACGATCTACCCAATTGATGACCATCTTGATAAGGATATGTACCAAGACATGGTTAAAAAGTTAATGCCATCTTATAGCAAATCCCAAGCAGGAAATGAACTTCAAAAAAGTACGCTTATAACTAAATCTCAATCATTGCAAAAACACGCTATACAAACAGGGGATTGGCTGCCTTTATACCTTTGGTTAAATAGCCCTGAACAAAGTTCTCAAGTTATTGGGCAAGAGTGGAGTATTTTTGTTGATAAAGATTTAGAGGTTGAGCCAGCATTAGCTAGAGTTGCTTTATGGGAAGTTAGAAACCTAAATATGGTGTCTAACATCATGAGAGTGGTAGCGAGTGAGATTGGCGGACGAATTGTCATTATTGTAGGTGCATCTCATCGGGTATTTTTCGAAGAATACCTTTCAAAAATGATAGGTGTTGAAGTCATACCGTTTTCTGATTTTGCATCTAAATAAATGGCAGATTTTATAATTGGATTATCGGTATGCTGCCAAAAATACTTAATGTCTTAAACGTTTTGGCTTTTTTAATGTTCAAATTGAATGGAAATAAACGGGAAAATTGGGCAAGTATGACGACATGAAACATCAAGGGTAACGTCCGATGTCCATAGCAAGCTAATTGCATGCTTAAGACATCTTCCGTTGTATTGCTGCTCAACATGGTCCCAAAGGTGTTTCCAAAATTCAGCAGCAATATAAAACTAATTAGTACGCTTGGTACATTTCAACAAAAACACGTTTGTAGCTATTGATGAAACGCTCAAATAATTTAGTCATTTTAAAATCTCCACTCAGTAATAAATTCAAATTAGTAGAGTTGGGGATGTAACTTGAAATCCATTTTGTTCAAGTCCAATCGACCTTCTCTCAACACAGGACGAATTCTATATCTGTTCAAAAAATAGCTCAAACGAATAAAATTAATCTTTACCATTATTAAAACTAATCCAATATTTGGTTATTTTAATGCTTATTAATCGTTATTTTGATGTTTTGTCATTTAAATTAGCTAGTTATGTGTTTGGTTGTTTTATTTTATAGTTAGTAAATCTATTGCAGGTATGTAAAAAGTTAATTTTTGGGTTTGATAATGTTTCCATTAGTTTTAGATAGTTTAGACTTAGTGATTTTACAAAAATGTAAATAAATCCCTACCAGCTATCAGTGGTAGGGTCAACACCTAAAAGGTGGTACTTTGCGCACCTACTCAAAACCCGCAAAAAACACATTTTTTATAAGTCATTTTGTTGATTGAGGTCAAATTTCGGTGGTATAAATTAAAGGTCTGCAGCATTTGTTGTTTGCTGTAAGTTATTGAATTTAAAAGGTAAGCTAAAAGGTAAATAATGGCAGTCACGATCGCAGTCACGTTACGTGATTAAGTGTGATGTGAGTCTCACATTATTTGTGTTTTATCTGGCTAAATTGAGTTTTCGTAGAATGTTATAAAAGCGCTTAGTTAACATTGAATTAACATGTTAAAAAGAGCATTACTTTTAAATAAAATTTTTCCTGCAATGGCACTTGTTGTGATTGATGGGAATCATCATGGCATTTGGATGTACCGAGTAAGGAGTCGCCAATGATTATTGAAGAGGTTGTAGAGCTGTCACGATTGCAGTTCGCGCTAACAGCCATGTACCACTTTCTGTTTGTACCTTTAACTTTAGGTCTAGCTTTTATTTTGGCTATTATGGAATCGCTTTATGTGATGACTGATAATCAAATCTATAAAGATATGACCAAGTTTTGGGGTAAGTTATTCGGGATTAACTTTGCACTAGGTGTTACCACCGGTTTAGCAATGGAATTCCAGTTCGGTACTAACTGGGCATATTTCTCACATTATGTGGGTGATATTTTCGGCGCACCACTCGCAATTGAAGGCTTAATGGCATTCTTCCTAGAGTCGACTCTAGTGGGTATGTTCTTCTTCGGTTGGGATCGATTCAGTAAACGTCAGCATTTAGCAGTAACTTGGTTAGTCGCCATTGCTTCTAATATGTCAGCGTTATGGATTCTGGTTGCCAACGGTTGGATGCAAAACCCTGTCGGTTCTGTGTTTAACTACGAAACCATGCGTATGGAAATGACTAGCTTCGCTGAAGTGGTATTTAACCCTGTAGCGCAAGTTAAGTTTGTTCATACAGTGGCATCTGGTTATGTAGCCGGTGCGATGTTCGTTCTAGCTATTAGTTCTTACTACATCCTTAAAGGTCGTGACTTACCGTTTGCTCGTCGCTCGTTTGCGATTGCAGCAAGTTTCGGTATGGCATCTATCCTGTCAGTTATCGTGTTAGGTGATGAATCAGGCTATAAAGTGGGTGAAGTACAACGCGTTAAGTTAGCAGCGATTGAAGCTGAGTGGCACACTGAGCCAGCTCCAGCAGCATTTACTGCGGTAGGTTTCCCAAATCAAGAGAAGATGGAAACTGACTTCGCGATTAAAATTCCTTTTGCAATGGGTATCATTGCTACGCGTTCTATCGATGAGCAAGTAACAGGGATTATCGATTTAATCGACGAGCATGAGATCCGCATTCGTAACGGTATGGTTGCTTATTCATTCCTCGAGCAGCTTAAAGCTGGCGATGAAAGCCCTGAACTGCGTGCAAACTTTGAAGCAACAAAAGGTGACTTAGGTTACGGCTTATTGCTTAAGCGTTACACTGAAAACGTGGTTGACGCGACTGAAGAACAAATTAAAGCTGCTGCCAAGGATTCTATTCCTAACGTAGCGCCAATGTTCTGGTCATTCCGTATCATGGTTGGTGCAGGTATGATTATGTTGTTTGTATTTGCCGCAGCATTCTGGCAAAGCACACGTCATAAAATTGAAGAGAAGCCTTGGGTATTACGTGCGGCGCTTTACAGCTTACCACTGCCTTGGATTGCGATTGAATGTGGTTGGTTTGTGGCTGAATACGGTCGTCAACCTTGGACTATTTCAGAAGTGCTTCCGACCTTCATGTCAGCTTCAAGTCTAACGACTTCGGATCTGTGGTTCAGTATCATTTCTATCACTGTGTTCTACTCGATTCTATTAGTGATTGAATTGTTCTTAATGTTTAAGTTTGCTCGTCTAGGCCCATCAAGCCTTAAGACAGGTAGATATCATTTTGAAAACCAAGATGCTTAATCTGAGGACCTGATTATGTTTGATTATGAAATGCTAAGATTTATCTGGTGGGCTCTGATTGGCGTATTGCTAATAGGGTTCTCTGTGACCGACGGTTTTGATATGGGTGTAGGTGCGTTATTACCTGTAATTGGTAAAGACGATACTGACCGCCGTATTATGATTAATACCATTGCCCCGCACTGGGATGGTAACCAAGTTTGGTTAATTACTGCTGGTGGCGCTTTGTTTGCTGCATGGCCTATGGTTTATGGCGTATCTTTCTCTGGCTTCTATGTGGCTATGATGTTGGTACTGTTTGCCTTATTCCTACGTCCAGTTGGCTTTGATTACCGCTCTAAAATTGAAGATCCAAGATGGCGTAAGTCGTGGGATTATGCATTATGTATTGGTGGCTTCGTACCACCGCTGATTATCGGTGTTGCGTTTGGTAACTTGCTTCAAGGCGTACCGTTTGATTTTGATCAGTTCTTACGTGCAACTTACCACGGTGGTTTATTCGGCCTATTAAACCCATTTGGTTTATTAGCAGGTTTAATTGCAGCGTTTATGTTTGTGATGCAAGGTGCATCATGGCTACAAATGAAGACTGAAGGTGAGCTACGTGTTCGTGCGGCTAAAGCGGCACAAATTACAGGCCTTTTAGTTGCTGTGTTATTCGCTATTGCAGGTGTTTGGTTAGTAAATGGTATCGACGGTTACGTCATTACCTCTGCTATCGACACTGCTGGGCCTTCAAACCCAACGACTAAAACCGTTGCGGTTGAAGCTGGCGCTTGGTTAGCTAACTACGATAAGTACCCACTGACGATGTTATTCCCTGTATTGGGTCTGCTTATGCCTGTACTGGTTGTACTTGCTAGCCGTTTAAACCGTAGTGGTTTTGCATTCTTGTTTAGCTCATTAGCTATTGCAGGTATCATTTTGACATGTGGCGCAGCAATGTTCCCATTCATCATGCCATCTTCTTTAGACCCGAATGTAAGCTTAACAATGTGGGATTCTACAGCGAGTGAAATTACGCTTAATGTGATGACTTGGGCTGCAATCATTTTCGTACCGATTGTACTGAGTTATACCGCTTGGACTTATTACAAGATGTTTGGTCGTTTGAACCGTGAGTTCATCGAAAAGAACAAGACATCATTATATTAATTAAGGAGCCATTATGTGGTATTTCTCTTGGATACTAGGTGTATTACTAGCCTGTGCTTTTGGCATCATTAATGCGCTTTGGTTAGAAAACACTGAAAACTTAGATAGAATCAAAGAAGCTGATTCTGAAAAGTAATTAGTCGTTTAAGCTAATATTTAAAACCCTGCCATTGTGCAGGGTTTTTTATTGGCTAAGAAAAATATGGTCGCAGGTGAAGCTATTGATATAAAGAGCGTTGAGCATATAGCGTTGTGGTTAGCCTTATGACTGCGTTATCTGCTGATACTGTGCAGCAGTAATAAATTGACCAAAACTCTCGCACCAAACGATTAAGGTGTTGTACTCAGCGACATTCACGTTAGCCGTTATCGGCACTAAAAAGTTATCGAAGGTTTTGATGTCAGCGACCTGAACCATTTCTGATTTTAAGCGATTGAAGTCAGCTTCTGTTTCTACAAATTCTTTGGCCAAATAAACTTTAAAGTCGGGACCAGGTGAGAGTTTGCCATCGAGTGCGATAAATTCATCGCCGATAGTGACCGTGCCTTCGCCCCAATGTAATGCATCGCTGTCTTTTAGCTCGCGATTAAATTGAGCGGTAAATTTCTGTTGGGCGCTAATGGATAGCACTTGTTCACTACTAGGCGCTTCAGGTGCTGTCAGAATTGGCAGGGCATAAATCCCAGCGCCAAAACCAATGGCGAGCACTAAGGCATGGGTCGAGAACAATGTTGCTATGGTGCGTTTTTTCATGGGCGGCCTATATTTCCTGTCATTGTTAAGTTTTCTAATAAAAAGGCATGAACTTTTCAGCCCATGCCTTCTATAAGACCTGCATTAATAGCGATAAATTTCAATTACCCGATTAATGCATATCAACAGCTAATCTAACCCTACATTCAAATTTAAACGTACCTCTAAATCTAAATACATGCTTAGACTTTAAAGAAGTTAATTTTAGTTTTTAGCTCACTAGCAAGTTCAGTTAAACCATCTGCAACCTCAACGGTTTCTCCTGCACGTTCTTGTCCTTCATTTGCCAAGGTGGATATTTGGTGTAGGTTACGGGTTATTTCATCTGCTACGGCGCTTTGCTGCTCTGTGGCACTTGCTATGCTACTGGTAAAGGTAGCTAGCTCACCGATGCTTACAGTTATTTGACTCAATTGCTGACTTGATTGAGTTCCTTGCTCGGCTGAGAAGGTGCCTAATTTATGGCTGTCTTCCATTTGCTGGGCAGTATTTTTAACCTGAGATTGCAACTGAGCAATGGTTTTACTGATTTCTGATATTGAGCTTTGGGTGCGCTGAGCAAGAGAGCGAACCTCGTCAGCAACAACAGCGAATCCTCGGCCTTGTTCGCCTGCACGTGCAGCTTCAATTGCAGCGTTAAGGGCAAGCAAATTGGTTTGCTCGGCAATACTGTTAATCACCTCAGTGACTTGGTTAATCGCTTCACTTTCTTTACTGACATTTTCAATGTTAGCTTGGCTTTCATTCAGTTGGGTTTTAAGTAAATCTAACGACTCAACCACTTCTGTTAGCTGTTGATGACCAGAGCGTGATGACTCATCTACTTGCTGGCTTTTGGTAGCGCCTTCATTTGAATGATTTGCCACATCACGGATAGAGGCTGACATTTCTTCAATAGCAGTGGCAATCTGGTTGGTTTGCATCATCAATGACTCTGATTCATCACCATTTAATCTTGCCATATCTTGGGCTTTTTGGGCTTGTGATTCTAAGCTCTCCACTGAGTGCTGCAGCGAGTCAATTAAGTCTTTTAGGTTGGTGGACATATCAGCTGCACTGGCAGTAATAAGGTCAATTTCATTATTACTGTTGGGGTCTGTTACTTCAAATTGCTGGGATAAGTCGCCTCGGCCTAATAATTGAAGTTGTTGCTGTAATTTTTGTAACGGCGCGAGGGCTTTAACTTGCAGCATCGCCAATAAACCACTGATTAAGATAATCCCCAAGGCTGCAACGCCCGCTGTAATGTAAAGCAGTTGCAAGCTTTCATTATTTAGCTCAGCGGCTTCAGTTAAGCCGATTAATGTCCAGTTCCATCCTGGAATATTAATGCTATTAGCAAACATGGTTTTTTGCTGATTGTTGAGGTACTCATAACTGAAATGCTGACCGAGCACTTTATTCGCATCTAGGCCATTTAAAATGTCAGGAGTAAGTGCTTCACCAACCTTAAATCTTGGGTGTGATATCAGGCGTTTGTCACTGTTTCTGACCAGCATGTAAAAACCAGACTCTTCAACCACCAGGTTGTTGATGGTTTTTTGTAGTTCAGTAATCGACTCGGTAATGTCAAAACCGATATATAAAATGCCAATGACGTCGCCAGTTTCATTTTTAATCGGGCGATAAACTGTCATGTAGTCTTTACCGAAAAGCTTGGCATAACCTTCATAGGTCTCACCCTTAATCAAAGTTTGATAACCCGGATGAGATTGACCGAGGTAGGTGACTAATGCTCTTGAGCCATCTGCTTTTTTGAGTGAAGTGGAAATTCGTAAGAAGTCATCGCCATCTTTGACAAAAATAGTCGCTGTACCGCCAGTAAGGTTTGAAAAGCGATCTACTTTACTTTTAGTCGCATTGATTTGGGCACTCTCATGGACAAGTGACGGGGTTTGGGTGCTATAGATTTTGACGCTGCGATCTGGTTTGTGAAAGTTACCTGGGTACATAGCGCGCAGGATGTCGGCATTACGGCGAGCAAGGTTTAATAAGCTGACATATTGCAACTCGATAAGTGCAGCATTACTTTGCATTTGCTCATTCATCGAGTCGATGGCTTTTTCTTTTAAAACGTTAGACGAACTGAAATAGGAGACAGAAGAAATAATACCGAATACCAGTATGGTAAGCGCTAGCGAAAAGTACGTTATTTGTTTTGTTATTGACCAACTTCGATAGTTCATGTGATAAGTTCCGAAAAAAGGATAAGTATAATCTAGTGGATATGCCCCCGAATTTATTTGATTAAGATCATGGGAAGATTGAGAATTATCAAGAATTAGTAATTCAACATCTTAAACAAAAAAATGACGCATAAATGCGTCGTTTTTTGATGGTTAGTAGCTGAAAATATTACACTTGTACGGGTGTCAATATTTCAGATTTCTGTGATTTTTTCTTCATTAAAATAAGATACATTGTCGGTACCCAAATCAGCGATAACATAGTCGTTAACAAGGTTCCGCCAGCAATGGCAATTGCAAATGGAGGCCAGAAACCGCCGCCTGCAATAATCAAAGGTAAAAAGCCGCCGATGGTGGTAATGGTGGTCGAGCCGATATGCCTACCGCAACTGCTGACCAGTTCGATAATGGTCTCTTTATTACCAAGCCTTGCTTCGGGCACATCTTCTAACTCTGCCAATATTACGATAGCGGCGTTAATGGCTAAGCCCATGAGTCCCAGTAGACCTATGATAACGGTAAAACCAAATGGGTAGCCAAACAGGTAAACGGCTAATAAGCCAAGTCCCGCAGATTGAAACGCACTGAGTAAGATAATGGCGGTTAACCTAAATGAGTTAAACGACAATACAACCGTTGCCAGTAATAAGGTGACGACCACGACAATGTTAGACAGTAAGTTGCCAACTGCTTCATCTCGCTTAGCACTCTCACCGCCTATTTCTAAGTGATAACCAGAAGGAAGCTCGATTTGCTCGAGTTTCGCTTTGACGTCACCGAGTACTTTACCCGGCAATACCCCGCTAACGATATAAGCTTCGATGGTATTGACGCGTTCACCATTTCGGCGCGGTATACCGCCGCGACTAACATTGATTTGGTTATTAGCAATAGCAGAGAGCGGAATGGTATCGCCATTGGCTGATACGATATTGATCTCAGATAAGCGAGTTGCTTGCTCACGAGATTGATCTGCTAACCTGACTCTCACTGGCAAGGATTCAGTTTGCTCTAAAATACTGCCGCCTATGATCCCAGTCGTCGCCATCTCAACTTGTTTAGCGATATCGGTAAGGCTTAAGCCACTCATTAAGCTAGCGTCTTCATTGACTTGTAACCAGACTTTCGGAGAGCCTGCACTTAACGTCGCTCGAGTATGAATAACATCTTCGGTTTGCATTAATAGACCGCGAGCTTGTTCACCAAGTTGGTTTAATGTGTCTAATGATGGACCGTATATACGTAACTCTACTGGCGCATTAAATGGTGGGCCTTGTTCTAGTTTTCTGACTAGGATTTGCGCTTGCGGGAAGTCAGTATCAAACTCTTTTTGTAAGGATAAAATCAGTCGGTTTGCAGCGTCAAAATCAGTGACCTTAACCATGGCTTGTGCATAGTTTGTCGCACCTTGCTGACGTTGGGTAAGGTTGTAATAAAATGATGGTGTATTGCCGCCAACAACCCAAGTAATCATCTCTACATCGTCAATAGACTCAAGACGTGCATCAATGGATTTAACTTGTTTTAAGGTGTTATCTAAGCTCACATGAGGCGCTAAATACACTTCAATTTGAAACATGTCTCTGTCAGATGGTGGAAAGAATTGCTCAGTCATCTTAGTTGAGGCAAAAAAGCCCACAAGCGGCAATATACCAATTAATAATGCGCTGAATAATGGGCGTTTTAGCGCAAAGGCTAAACTGGTTTTAAAAGCATGACCTAAACGAGGAAAAGCCATGCCTTTTTGGTACCAAGCCATAGATTCATTGTCTTGACTAAAGCGACCAGCGAGCCCTGCGATAATAGTATGTGAAATAAGGTATGAGCCTAATAGGGCAAACATCACTGAAATCGCAATGCCGCCAACAAACTCACCTGCAGCGCCAGGCATTAACACAATCGGGGCGAAGGCAAGCATAGTCGTTATGGTTGATCCCGCTAACGGCAACCATAAGTGGTGCAGTGTTTTGCTGACAGCTTCGAGTTTGCTTAACCCTTGTTTACGACGCTGGGCAATGGCATCGACGATGACAATGGCGTTATCAACCATGATCCCAAGTGCCACGACTAAACCTGTCACTGACATTTGGTGAATGGGTAAACCAGTATATTTCATGCATGCTAAGGTAAACAGCGCGGTTAATGGTAATGATAATGCCACGATAAGCGCATTTCTTAAGCCCAAGGTGAGCATTAAAACAAACAAGATAATAAAGAAACCTTGGATAAGGTTTATCATTAAATCGCCTAAACGAACGCTAGTGTAACCTTGTTGGTCAAATAACCATTGAACTTCAATATTGGCTGGTAAATTAGCTTTGTAACTCTCAACAACCTGACTGACTTGAGCTTGCCATTTATCAACACGGTTGTTATCAATCATACGCGCAGAAACGAGCACACCAGGTTGGCCATTAATTAACGCGATGGTTGTTGCAGGTGTTTTAGGTTGACGACTGATGTTTGCCACATCAGCGAGGCGAATAATCTGCCCATTAGTGTCAATTTTGAGTGGCACTTCACTGACGCGGGTGATTGAGTCGAGTTCACCAGAGACTTCAATTAAGGCTTTAAATGTGGCGTTATTGATTTCACCCGCTGAGATTTTACTGTCTGCATTGGAAAGAATAGAAGCGATGCTTGCTGGAGTTAATTTAAGTTGGCTAATTTTATTGCCATCGAGTTCAACTAAAATTTCTTCATCTGGTGTACCAGATAGTTTTACAAAATCAGTGCCATTTAAAACTCGAAGCTTGCTTTGTAACTCTTTTGCATATCGATTAAGTATATCGGTACGAATAGGTGTATCACTGCTCCACACCAGCCCTAAAATGGCGGTATTGGCATAGCCTGTTTGATCGTCTAATAAGCTATTTTGCGCTGATGTAGGCAGCTGATATTTGCTGTCTGCAATAAGATCTCTGGCCCTAGACCACACAGGGGCAGTATCGATGACGTTGTCTTTCAACTCAAGCTGGATAACGGAAATACCAGGTCGAGAGGTTGATTGAACCAGCTTTAACTCTTCTAATCGGCGTAGTTCATTTTCTAAGACTTCAGTGACTAAAGCTTCAACACGCTCAGCCGAAGCACCAGGGTATTGAGTGACAACCGAGGCAAATCGGTTGGTAATTGTTGGATCTTCTGTGCGTGGTAAGCTATTTATCGCGCCTAAACCTGCGACTAACAGCAGTGCAATCATCAAACTGGCTAGTCTGCCATTTTCAACAAATGCCTTAATCATAGTGACCTCGCCACAGTCTCAGACGTCGGGTTAACATGTTGGCCTACCACAAGCTTGTGTAGCCCTTTAGTCACGATGACATCGTGTTTGTTTAATGCACCATTGATGTAAGCTTGATGTTCGGTGGTATAGATAATATCAACATCACGACGCTCAATTTTCGAGATACCTTGCTCATTTTTGGTCACTACAAACACATTCCATAAACCTCTTACACCGTCAGTGAGTGATGCAATAGGCACCCAATAGCCAGCATCTTCAATTTGCTGTTGGTACGCTAAATAGGCTATCTCACCGTTAATGATTGGCTGGTTACTTTTGGATAAATCATTACTAGGTAAATCTATGCGTAATTGCACCGTGCGGGTCACGCTATCAATTTCAGCGCTGATACCGGCAACACGGCCTTTATAGCTTTTACTGCCAATGAGTATGTTCACCATTTGGTTAGTTGTTAAAGTCTGCGCGACAGCAATAGGTACACCGATATAGGCCTGCTGTTGACTGGTGCCAATTAAGGTAAAAACAGGGCTACCTAGAGCGATTACTTCGCCCAAGTTGTGATGGCGTTTGCTGATAGTGCCATTAAAGGGCGCGACTAATGTGGATTTTTCAAGTTTAAGTTCTGTTGCATATAAAGAGGCTTGTAGACGTTTTTGGTTGGCTAACAGGCTGGAAACCTGTTGCTGGGTTTCGTCAAATTGTTGCTCTGAGACATATTGCTTCTTTTTAAGCTCTACTGAACGTTCGAAGTTACTTTGGGCTAAGACTAAATCGGCTTGGGTCTGTTGCAATGAGGCACTTAACTGTTGATATTCAGCCTCGAGTAATTGGGTGTTCAGTGAAGCCAGCTTTTGCCCTTTAACCACAGCGTCGCCACTGTCGACAATAATATCACTTAGCTTACCAGCCAGCTCAAAACCGACCCCTGTAGTATCTGTTGAGCGAACGCTGCCAGTATAGCGCTGCTGATGTTGGTAACTTGAGCTAAAGTTGAGTGGTTGGGTTATGACTTTGGGTACTGTAATAACGGTTGTTGTACTTGCTTCATCGCTGTTGCAGGCACTGAGTAGCATTATCGAAAAAGTCATACTCAGGAAAGAGACTGCTCGAGTCGACTTTGAGCTTGATAAAAGTGATCTTGATAATAGTGATCGTGAAAATAATGATCTTGAAAATAATGTTCCTGTAAACAAAGAGCGTACAGACAAAGAACCTGCAGAAAAAGACCGAGACACTGTTTTCATGGGGAGCATTCCTATTGCTAATACTACTTTATAGGCAATTCAATATGACTCATATTGACCTGCACTTAACATCGTGCGATTCTAAATTCCAGAACTAGACTGTCTAGTCCATTTTGATGTAAGTGTATTTCCATAAAACTAGACTGTCCAGTCTAATTTGTGATTAAATGTTATCTCTTGTAACAAGTTTGCTGCAAGAAAATGTAAAAAAGGCTTTAAATCAATAAGCGAAGCCCCAAAAAAATAAAAGATGAATTTATAATGATAACTGCGAAACACTCTACACTTTGCCAGCATAATGCGCCGAAAACGCGTAGTGAGCAGAAATGTGCCCAAATACTTCAGGCGGCTATCGAGCTGTTTTGTGTGCAAGGGTTTCCTAATACCAGCATGGATTTAGTGGCGAAAAAAGCCGGGGTATCAAAGCAAACCGTCTATTCCCATTTTGGCTCTAAAGATGAGTTATTTATTGCTGCGATTGAGTCTAAATGTGTCGTGCACCAATTAACCGGTGACTTACTTGAAGACTCAACGAATGCTGAGCAAACCATAAGAACGTTTGCTACCCAATTTGGCGAGTTGATTGTCAGTGAAGAAGTTTTGGCAGTATTTAAAACCTGTTTAGCCCACGCTGATACTCACCCAGATTTATCTAAATTGTATTTTGATGCAGGGCCAAAGCATGTATTAGGGTTATTAAGTGATTACTTTAGCCGAGTGAATAAACATGATGAGCTTTATTTTGCCAAGCCACACGATAGTGCGGTGCGACTGTGCTTGATGCTGTTTGGTGAACTCAAAATGCGCTTAGAGCTTGGGCTGGATGTGAGCGATCTTGTACAAAATAGGCAGAGCTATATTGAGGATACTGTGAGCTTATTTTTAAATGCCCACCGAAAATAAGCCAGCCGTGTTATATCATCAAATATTAATGTAACAACGTGTATTCACTTGCTACTGTTGTGATAACCTAAAACTGTGTAATATCTCATAATACATTGAATTTGTGATCCAAATTGAATAGGTCAGAGTATTGACGTGTAGATTTGGCATTCAATATTTTGATCATAATAATAATGAGAAAGGAAGCAGTTAATGAACGTTACCCCAAGCTTGTTCCAAGCTAATCAGCTTAATGCTGGTCGATTAAAAAAAGTGGCGCAATTGAGTGTGATTGCGGGACTGTTTCTCACTCCTTATGCGGCTGCATATGATTACTCACCCTTTAAGTTTCATGTATCGCGCACTTCTACAGATGCTGCTCAAGTGGGTGACACTAATACTGAATTACAACGTGATGTTTGGCGATTAAAACTTTCAGGCGCTATGCCACTGAGCAAAGAGTGGATGCTCGGCGCTAATATTGGTTATGACAATTTAGATTACGGCTTTAAGAATATTGATAGTGACCTACTAAATGGTCAGGTTACGCCTTGGAGTTCAATTAATAAATACAGTGCAGGTTTGTCATTAACTTATCGACCAACTGACACGAACTGGATGTTTTTGTTAGCGCCAAAACTGCAATATGCTTATGCCAATACTGCGTCATCGTCTGATGCACAAAGTTATGGTGTGGTGGGCTCGGCTATGTACCGTTTTGAATCAGGTAATATGCTTGGATTCGGCGTGGCTTACCTTAACGATATTTCTGAAGTAAAGACTGTTCCTTACTTAGCTATTCGCTGGAAAATCACCGACAAACTTACCTTGGGTAACCCGTTCCAAGCCGGCTTTAGTGGTCCTGCAGGTTTAGAGCTGTCCTATGAAATGAATGACAAGTGGAACTTCGGTGTTGGTAGTTCACGTCGTTCAGAGCGCTTTTTGATTACAGATCAAGAACAAACCATTGAGATGGAAGAATGGGTAGGCTTTGTCCGGGCGGGTTGGAACATCAGTAAAAAAGCGACCATTAATGCTTATGGCGGTTACTTCTTTAACAGTGAAATGGAGCTCAGTGAGCCTAATGTGACTGACGAAATAGAAAATCAGTCTGCGATAGGCTTAGCTTTCGATATTAAGTTTTAATCTACAAGTTTTAGTCGATAAATTTCATTGTTTAGGGGCTGAGCATATAGCACATAGCTGTTTGAGTTTTTTATAGTCTCGTTGCTAACGACAGACCAAAAAAAAGCGACCGTCAGGTCGCTTTTTTATTGTTATAAGCTTTTTGCTGCCAAGGTTATTGAGCCAGCATATTTTTACGTAAGCTTTTTTGCGCAGGTTCGTCGCCTAACCAAATTTTTAGCAGTGCTTGTCTGAATGCTTCACCTGCGATTGTGGCTTGTTCGACACCATTTTTAAAACTGGTGACGCCAGCGCCTTTATGGGTGACAAAGGTAAATTGATCGCCTTTACTGACTTCTTCAGTAAACAGACCCATAAATTGGGCTATGTCTTTGTCTATTGAAGCGGTGTTGCCATTGGTTGCGCTGTCAAAGCCTCCTTCAATTGCATCGGTCATTTTGTCTGAGGTGATCATACCCGAGGTAATGTTAAGGCGAATAACAGCAGTTGATTGATCTAATACGGCGGTTAAATCATTGGCTGGCGTGGCAATGTAGAGGCTACCAACATATAAATCCATAAAGAATTTACTGCGAACGCCTGCGCCATTTAACGCTAGTGATTGCTCGGCAATAGTTAGGCTATCTGCTAACTCAACACCAGAAACGGTTTTAGCTTCAGCAAGCATTGGGGTCAGTAAAGCTGCGGTAAGTGCGATGGTTGAAAGTGCTTTCATAGGGTACTCATTTATTATTTTTGTATCAGTCAGGTTGATGTTGAACTCGACGAACATTTAAAATGCTCTGTCGAGATCATTGAGTAAACCTGGCTTATTGGTTTTTTAGCTGCGCATCCCTAGCTTATATTGTCCATTTTGTTCAAACATGATTGCTTGTTTTTTCTTGGGAGCAATCAAGATAGGACCGTCATCAAAAAACAAAAATGCTTTCCAATTACGGGCAAATACAACCCAAGTGGTTTCGATTATTTGGTATTTTTCGTAGCAGAAAAACACTTGAGTGTCGTCGTCCCAATCAATGAACTCAGCGATAGGCTCTGGCAATGTATTATCATCAGAATCCCATGCCGACTGCCAATGTTCGGTTTGTTTCCAAGCATCTTGCTTTGCAGCCCAATCTCCTTTAGAAAACAATTCAGCACGATTACATTTATTACTGATCCATTGATTCCAAACCGTCATAGCACTTTTTTCAGTGAGCGGTTTGATTAATGCTTTATCTGTATCTAACACGGGTAAATCTTTATGGTTAAAGATCCACTTGCGTTTGTATGCATCTAATGGAATGTAAGTGTGTGCCAAAAATAGCTCCTAGGTTTAAGAAAGGGTCTTCGATGTTAGCGAAGGATTATAACTTTTCACCATTGATAGTGCTAGCAATGTACGAGGAGAGATTGATATGAACGGCATGTTGAAGGTTAACATGCCGTTCATGGGGTGAGTAACAACTGAGATTACAGGCGAAAGCGTCTAATTAACGAATGGAAGGTACTGATAGTGCTTTCTAGTGACTCACTGGCTCGTAGAGATTCTTTAGCGGCATCTGCAGTATCAGAAGCGCCATCTGCAATGTCGATGATTTGCTGATTAATATGTTCAGCGACTGCACTTTGTTCTTCAACGGCTGATGACATTTGAAAGGTCATATCAGTAATATTACCTACAGCATCTTTAATCTCACCAAGGGCATTTCGGGTGTTTTCAACAATTTCTACCCCTTGTTTTGCTGCAAGTTCACCTTGAGCCGACATATCTACGGCACTGCTTGTGCGAGCAGATAATTGCTTAATCACAGCATGAATCTGATCTGTTGATTCACGGGTTTTAAGGGCAAGGGCGCGTACTTCATCTGCTACAACACTAAAACCTCGACCTTGCTCGCCTGCACGTGCCGCTTCAATGGCTGCGTTAAGAGCCAGCAAGTTCGTTTGGTCTGCAATAGATGAAATCAGATTAGCTGCTTGGCCTATTTGCTGAGTAGAATCTGCCAGCTCTTTAACTGTCACAGCAATACTGTCAACTGTGTGGCTTAATTGATGAATTGAGTTAAGTGATTCATCAGCTAAGTGGGTGCCAGTATCGACAAACTGCATCACGTTTTCAGCGCTATGTGAGTTCTCCTCAATCTTTTGAGCGACTTCTTGTATTGCCTGAGACATTTCAGTGATGGCTGACGCAATTTGTTGAGTGGCTAAGCCCTGCTGTTCAACAGAGGTTTGGGTGACTTTGACCTGTGCTTTACTGGTTGAAGAGATATCATCAAGACCTGATACCGACTCATTAATTCGGGTGAGTGCTGTACGGCACCTCGCTATTTCACTGATAAAAGCAAGCTTTGCTTGTGCGCTTACACCAGCATCATCAAAGTAGGTTTGCGCGACGGTTTTATCTGCGAATGACTTGGGGCTAATAGCGAGTAATGACCGCCAATGTGATGCTTGTTGCTGCAGACTCCAAAAGCTACTGATACTTGCGGCAATTAGGGTTGCAATCACTGCTGTGGTGTTGCTTTGCCAACTGAAAAACAAAATGAGTAATGTGCTAGGCAAAAGGGTGGGCAATAGCTTATTGAAATTAAAACGAGCACTGGTTAACAGTGTATTGGCAGACTTACCCGCTTTGATACGTTGGTAGGCTGTATTGGCTCGCTGCTTTTCTGCAGGCTCAGCGCATACTCTAACGGATTCATATCCCACTAGCTTTTTACCATCATATACTGGCGTTACGAAAGCACTGACCCAATAGAAGTCACCGTTCTTACGGCGGTTTTTAACTAAGCCCATCCACACATTACCTGCCTTTAGGGTTTTCCACATTGTGGCAAAAACCGCGGAGGGCATATCGGGGTGGCGAACAATATTGTGTGGTTTTCCCAGTAACTCTTCTCGGCTATAACCACTGGTTTCAATGAAAGCTTGATTACAGTGGGTGATGTTGCCTTTGGGATCGGTGCTGGAAACGAGAGGGGTGTCGGGAGAGAAAAAGTACTCTTTATTGCTGGCCGTATATTGGGTCATAATGCTTCTTATATTTGACTGCAGAGATCTAATTATTATTAAAATTGTGATGCTAATCTCAAAATATTGGCCAAATGTAAACTAAAAGAGATGTTATTAAAAGTAGTGAAAACAACTGTTTAAATAGAAAAAATAGATGAAGATACTGCAAGGGGTAAAAACCTTAATTTAAACAGGTGTTTAATTTATTTTGTGATACCTAGCTTGGATACAGATTGAAACACCTTTTATCTAAGGTGATGAAAATCAACTTTATTTTTAATATAGATGATTTCATATATCAAAAAGCCCTAGCTAAATGATGTTAGCTAGGGCGTCTTAAAGTGATAAAGAGTTTGGCTTATAAACCGTTTTTATATTGTAAGTGGGTTGATTCTGGCACCATGGTCGCAAGAGTCGTGCTGACCTCATTTTGGCCATCAAGCAAAGCCTCAAACTGTTTAATTAGCTCAACTTTATCTGGCGACTCTTTGTCACCTGCACCTATGTTAGTTAAATCAATCATAAAGCCGTCGAACATATGGCTAAGATCATCAATGATCTCGGTATTTAAGAATTGGTCTTGGTTATAAATACTTGGGTAACCCGCTTTTTGTTTATCAATGGCAAACGAGTCACCTTTGAGGTTTTTAATGCTGGTGGATTTATCACAAGACAACATACAGCCATTATCAATACGCGGTTTTTCGCAGCCGACACTTTGCTGGAAGAAACACTGACGGCTAGCCATTAACAAAATAGGGTGGTAAATGCTGTAAAGCATTTTAAAGTTATTTGGTCTGGCAATTTGTTTCATCTGTTGCTTGTTAATTTCATTTGAAATGAACGCGCCAGCACAATCAAACCCTTCCTTTAATGCTAATAAAGCATAAGAGTTAGTGGTATTTAAAAATGGTCCCGCTATCCACTGAATGCCGAGTTTATTGGCATGATAAGCAATACCGGTATTGTTGGTGACAATGAGTGGCGGCTTAACTTGCTCAAGGATATTGAGCGCGACGTCATAATCTTTACCAATTAATACTGGTGGGAACCAAGGAATAAGGCGCGGGTTTTGCTGTAAAAAGTCGACATATTTAGTGCAGCCACGTTTATAGGCATCAGGTAATTTAAAGTAGATGTCCCCATCTGTCACTTCAGCAAGTTTGGCATCTTCCTCATCACAAATTAGCATTGAAAGTGCGGGCTTTTGCTCTGCATCTTTTGGATGACGTGCAAGTTTAGGTAGTTCAACTTCAGCAATAACATCAATGCCATCATTCAAGTAAGCTAACAATTCATTTTTTAAGGTGGTGATTTCACGGTATGGAATACTTAATCCATCGGTAAGCTTGTCAGTTTGCAGTTGGACTAATTCATAGTTGGCATTGTTGATATTTTTAAAGCGTTTTTCAATGGCTTCTTTATCAACACTGAGCTTCTCACTTGGCATCATTAAGCTACTCGAGCTAAACACCACTGTTTTAGTTTCAGCATCGGCCAAATCACTGCTGTTATGTTCAGTGGTTACCGTTAGGGTTAACGGCTTATTTGGCTCGCTTGCAAAGCTTAAGTAAAGCTTTAATTTCTCAATACTTAGATGTGCAATTTTATCGTCAACTGAAGCATTAATTTGTTGCTTGTCGACTTGTAATTGTTGCTGAGCATCATGGATTTGCACCACTGAAATTGACTCGCCTTTGTCAGCTTTGAGTTGATCAACTAAGTGATTTTTTGAATTGTCACGTGGGTTATCAATAAACATTGACTGGTTTAAGTCACCGCGTAAGAAGGCATTAGTGAAGTCACGGTTAAAGACTTTGTATAAACGCTCGCCGTCTTGGGTGAGTTCGCCTGTTTCAACATAACCATCAATTTGTTTACGGAAACTATCAATCACAGTGTGAACGTAACTTGCGCCTTTAATGCGGCCTTCAACTTTAAATGAATAAACGCCAGCGTCGATTAATGCAGGTAGGTCAAAAAAGGCCGAGTTATCTTTAATGTTAAGTGGAAAGTTATTTCCCGACTCTGTGGTTTCGTATTCTTCACGGCATGCTTGGCTACAACGGCCACGGTTACCAGAATTACCAGCACTGGCAGAGGTTGAATAACATAAACCAGAGAAAGCGACACATAACGAACCATGCACAAACACTTCTAATAAGGTGTCGTGTTCTTTACTGACTTGCGCAAGGGAGGTAATTTCTCTTAAGTTGAGCTCACGAGATAAATTGACTCGGGTTGCGCCTAGTTTTCTTAAAAATGGAATTTGCCCGGCATTGTGGGTGGTCAACTGGGTTGATGCATGAATATCTAAGGTTGGGAAATGCTTACGCAATACATAAAGCAGCCCCATATCTTGCACAATTACACCATCTAAAGTGGTGTTAACCAATCTGTTGAGCAGCTTCAATAGGGTCTTAAATTCTTGTTCTAAAATAACGATATTTAAGGTTAAGAAAATACGACAGTCGTATTGATGGGCAAGTCTGATGATCCCGACCAATTGATCGAAGGAAATATTAGCAGCGCGATTACGGGCGTTAAAAGTATCTAAGCCGCAATAAACAGCATCTGCACCCGCAATAATGGCCGCTTTAATCGCATCGACATCACCACCTGGGGCTAATAATTCAATCTTCGGTTTCATGATCTAAAAGGTTCTCAGTTAATTTTAATGGGGGGATGTTACCCGTATATTTTGCTAATGAATATCGTTAAAGTACATTATTAATTAGTAAGCCCGTATATAAGTTGTAGGGAAAACAACACAAGAATGAATAAAATCATGGATTTACCCGTACTCTACTCGTTAAGAAACTGCCCCTTTGCAATGCGGGCAAGAATTGCCATTTATAAGTCGCAGCAGCCTGTTTTGCTGCGAGACCTGGTTTTGAGTGATAAACCTTCAGAAATGTTAGTGGCCTCACCTAAAGGAACTGTGCCAGTGATTGTGACTGAAAAGGGCATTGTGATTGAAGAAAGCTTTGAAGTGATGCTATGGGCATTAACTCAGGGCGACCCTGATGATTTGTTGTTTACAGATACTCCTGAGTTACTGGATAAAATGCTGATATTAATTTATCAATTTGATAGTGAGTTTAAACGCTGCTTAGAGAACTATAAATGTGCCAAGCGTTATAGCGAGTCAAATATCGATGAATGTCGTCAAGCGTGTGAAAAATATATCCATCAGTTAGAGCAATTGTTAGATGGGCAAGATTATTTAATGGCAGATCGAGAAAGTTTAGCCGATATAGCACTGTTACCCTTTATCCGTCAGTTTGCCCGCGTTGAACGTCAATGGTATTTACAGTCACCCTATCCCAATGTCAGAGCATGGTTAAATCGTTACTTACAAAGCAAGATGTTCAGTAAGGTGATGACGAAATACCCACTTTGGTTAGATGCCAAGCAAGATGTGATGTTTGGTGGTTAAGGTAGATAAATATGCAAAAACACGACGCTTTATTTTCAAAAAAGTCAGCCCCTGAGAGAAGTGCTCGTATGGTTGAAACGATATACGGTTGTAAGTGGTCACTGACGGTCTATCAACTACTGGCTAACGGTATTAATCGACCTGGAGCGATGGTGAACCATGTTGAAGGGTTAACCACTAAAGTGTTGAACCAATGTTTAAAGCGTAACGTTGAATTTGGTATTTTAGATAGGGTGACTTTTAGTGAAATTCCGCCAAGAGTTGAATATCAAGTGACAAGTTTTGGACAAAAGTTTTTGCGGATTTTAGATGAGTTAGAGAAGCTACAGCAGGAATTGGACGCTAATGATAGTTAGCACCAATCAAGCATGCGGATTAAATAATGAAAGACATATAAAAGCCCGCTTAAAAGCGGGCTTAGTTATCTTAAAATGGTGCAAGATTAATCAACGTAATTACAGCTCAACGTTAATCCACACTAAACGGTGATCTGATGAGACAGACTTTCCGCCACCGCCCCAGTTACCTACACGTTCGTCGTTCATCATTAAACGACCATCTTCAAATGATGCAGGCCAGAACACACCAGAATCAGTGATATTTAAATCGCTTGAAGGAATAACGTGGTCTAAACGAAGGCCTGAAGTGCTGGTGATAACATCTGGGTATTTAGTGCCCCAGTTTTCAGCTCTACATTCACCATTTGATAAACATTCAGGGCCACCTAAGCTGCTTGGTGCATATACACCATGCGTAGCAAGTTGATTAACGTGGTCACTGTACATTAACCCTTTGATGGTATCTAAGTAGCCGTCGCCTGATTCAGGATCGGCATTTAAATCGCCTAAAATAACGAAAGATGAGTCAGCAGAAATACCGCCTTTAGTGCCAGCATCATCGTAAATGTAACTACCTTCACCTGAAATGTAATCGTCCCAGAATTTGATTTCTGCACGGTTAAGCAGTTTGTTATTTTCGGTAACCGTGTCGAAAATAGGGGGAGTTGGGTGAGACATTAATAAGTGAATCACTTTGTCTCCATCAGCAGTAGGGATGATGATAGGCGCATCAACGTGGTTTTTAGATGACATTGGCTTTTCAGCCCAAGCTTCTGCTGTGTACCATTCATCACCACAAGCCAAACCTTCAGGAATTGGATTGTTTTCGTCTTCACAGTTAGTGATAGTTGGGTTTGCTTCACCTGGCATATCTTTCCACTTAAAGTTTTGGAAAGTACGCACGTTCTCTGTATCGATTGGGTATTGTGATAATAGTCCGAAGGCATATTGACCGTGGTAGAAACCAAAGCCCCATGCGTCACCCGGCAATGCGACAGTGCCATTACGATCTAAGTCGTGATCACTTAATAGGCCAGTGTTAGTGGCAAAGCTCTCAGCATACCCGAATTGAATAGGCTCAAGTAATTCAACATCATCAGATGTCGAACCTAATGCGTTTTGCGGCACTGAAAGGTAGTTTAAGCGGAAACCTTGAATGGCTTGTTGGTCTTCACCTGTCCCGTCATTATTGAACTCACCCATTAATAGAACTGCTGGGCGCTCAGTTTGAATAATCGCTGCTACGTTACGGATTTGAATGACTTTTTCTGCAACTGCGAGTTCACCGTCAGTTAATGTACCGTCAAACCACTTGTCCATTAAATCCTGCTGAACAGCCGGTGTTAGCTTCATTTCTTCAACAAGATCTGCGTAGGTACTTCTGTCAAAAGAAAGGTTATAGGTACCGATACGAACATCTGTGGTTTCAGGTGTAGGTTCACCTGGGTAATAATTGTTGGTTTCGTCGTTGCAACCCGCTAGTAATGCAACACTGACAGCAAGTGCTGCAGCTGTTTTGAATACTTTCATTTTAAAACCCCATTGTTATTTATATATGCTGCCTTTAGTGGAAGCTGAGTAGGATTTTATACAAGTGTTTTTATATGTTCCAAATAAAACATATCAATGTAAACAGTAGGTTGTGATTTTATCTCTTTGTTGTTTTTGTGCTTGAGGTGAGTGTTAATTTGGTTGTGTTTTGGTTATTTGTTTTGATGTTTATTGCTGATTGCTTAAGTTGGTGGGCTGATGTGATGTGATGTGATGTGGTCAAGTAAATCTGTACACACCTAGAGGGAGCTTGTTATAAAGATTGAGCACTTTAATTTTGTTGAAAGGTTCAAAAAATGGGCAAGACATTAATAGCGTCAGTACCCATTTTGATTATTGAGGTTATTTATTCACCCTTTTGAAAGCTCAGCTCTGTGGTGCTTTCTACCGAAGCCGCAATATCAGATTCAGCAAACAAAAGCGGTCTAAACTGTTTTTCAGTTGAATATAATATGCTTTGATCAGCAAAGGCCGGTTTAAGAATATTACTCGACTCAGAGTAAGTTAATATGCCTTTTGCGACAGGCCCTTCATCAGTGAAGCTCACCGCCATCATCCAGCTAGAACCATAGCGGATTTGATATCCTTCTGCTGTTAACCCTGAAGAGAGCGGTGCACCTGATACTGCATCCATCACTGCAGCATATTTGTGCTGTGGTATTAGCGTATCATCGCCAGATAAGCTGGTGGAAAATACATTAAAACCACCTTCTGCGTTATGTGTACCTGGCCAAGGTAGTTTAGTCCCCGAAGCCGTGCCATCAGGCAGTGATTTTTCAACGAACTGAACCGTTCCCATTGTTGAATCAACGGTAAACCCAGCAGCTTCAACATTCATAGCTGCGCGTGCAAGCGCCACGAGCGCACTACCATCAGTGGATAAGGTGTTAGGAGTCATTGCAGCATTAGTATGATCAAATGGCACTGTTAGCATGCTGTTTTGATCGAATTGATGAGCAAACTCACGAATTAACGCACCGCCAACACTGTCGTTGTCCTGCTTACCATTCCAAGCTTTGAGTGCCGTACAAGCGCCACTGATATCTTTCGATACTGTGTCGCTTACCATGACTGGCGTATCTGCTTGTGCTTCACATTGACTGATTAAATCAGTGAAAATGAGGTCGTTTAAGTAGATTCGATTAGACAATAATGCGGCTTCTAGTTCATCGACATTAAACTTACCGTCATCACCTGCTGCATCTTCCATTAGCGTTAATGCCATACGGGTTCGCAGTGATAACTGACCGCGTTCAGGGCCGTACATAGGTGAGTAGTTTTCCAGTGGCTGAGCTAAGTTAGTTGACCAAAATGAGTTATTTGAGTTTTGTACGAAATCAGTTCGCTCAAGCTTTGGTGCTCGCTCATAAGGCATTGGGCTATCAAAATGAAAGATAGAAGTATTACCGGGTAAGATGGTAAAGCCTGCCTGCTCTCTTGCGGCAATGATATCAGGGTTGGTTTTAAGCAGTGATACGGCGAAGTCGGTTAAGCCTGGTACGGTAGAATCATCAATATAAAAGGCATTGCCTTCTTTATCTGCATACATAGTGTTATTAAATATAACCCCGTCAAAGCTTTTAAACGCTTGCTGAAACTCCTCTTTATTTGTTGCACGGTTCATAGCAAACCAATGATCGATAGGATCTTTATTTGCCATATTGGCATCTTGAAGCATAAAGGCTTGGCCATCATCCCAACCAAAGGGAGCAAGGGCTGCTGGGGCTTCAACAATGGGGCCTTTAGCTGTGGTGTAAATATCTTTTTCAGCAATAAGCATCCCTGCTGCGCCGCCATTTACCAAAACCTGTACGGTTTCTTTGGTAATTGGCATTGGGCTGCCTTCATACATATATTGCATGCGGTCGCCACTGACGAGCTCAAGGTTATACATCACAAAATGCTCAGCGGTTGAGAAAGTATGTGTCCAAGCTAAATCCTTGTTAAAGCCAATGTTAATTAATCCAGGCATACCTACTAATGAGCCGCCCATGACATCAAGCTGACCAGGAATCGTCACATGAGATTGCCAAAAACGTAAGTTACCCGTATGCGGGAAATGCGGATTACCTAACACCATGCCTTTACCATTTTCAGTTTTATCTTTGCCTAAGCCCCAGCCATTTGAGCCTAGGTTACGTGGATTGGTTTCTGGCGTGGTAATGGTGTTTGCTCGAGCTAGTAGCTTATTATTCACATCTTGAATGAAGGCGGTTTGAGATGCAGACGGTGCAGGGCCGACGATACGAGGAAGATACTCTTCTCCGTCACCAGGATTGGCGTAGAAAATGAGGTCTAAGAAGTTTGCTGCACCGGGTAGCAGGGCGATTGAGAAGAGATAGTTGGCAATGTCGACGCCTTCAATCGGTTTAACCCAAGGTTGGCCGGCACAAAATGGTTCAGCTTCTTGCTCACCTGCTTCAACATCGGCTAGGAATTGATTGTAGCCTGCGCTAAAGCCTTCCATTAACGCACGGGAGTTATAGCTAAATTGTGGATACTGGGCTTCCGCCATTTCTCTTATTTTTAATGCTTTATAGGCGAAATCAGAAACCAGGTTACCGTTATCTTCTGCAGTAGGCAAACCAGTGGCAAAGTCAATTGAGGCGTGGGGACCAAAGTACATTGAACGTTCAGAGTTTGCTTTAATAAATCCATCAGCTAAGACACATAAGTTATCTTGTGCTTGAGCATAACCGCTACCAAAGCCCAAACTTTCAAGGTTGTCAGCTTGAATGTGGGGAACCCCATATGCAGTGCGGCGAATTTGCGCTTTAAGCATTCCGTCTGGGGCAAAAGCTTGTAATGGTGGAGTGACTTCAGGTTCAGGTGTGACTTCTGGCGTTTTTGAGTAGTCGGTGTCGTTACCACAACCAGCGAGAAAGACTGTTGACGCAACGCCAATAGCCAGCATGAGCTTATTCAGGTGCATTATTTTGTTCAAGATAATTATCCTTATTATTGTTGTCTCAGCAATTTGCATTGTTGAGTGAGTCTCACTTTTCCTTGTGTCTCAACTTTGTGTGTTAGCTTCCCATAAATTCGCTAACAACAAATTACTTTCTCTAAAGTAATTTCACCCAAGTACAACAAAGACACTGATTACGATTAAAGCAATCATTCAAACGTATGTCTATATTTAAGCTGTTTCAGATTATGTCATTTTGCAATGTCTACTTTTGTATATAAAAACACCAGATATATATTGATGTGTGGCGTTTAAACAACCAGTATCACAAAATTTATTTAACTCAGCTAAATAGTGTGGATCATGATGAACTATATTCGGTAAAGTCCGGTCTGATGAAAGTAAAATAACGTTTACCGTTAATTGAGTGCGCTAAAAGGAAAGATCTTTGAAAATATTCAAATCTGTTGTGATATCAATGTTGCTGCTAATGTCAGCCGTTGTCAGCTCGAGCACAATTGCCGCGACAACCGGTTGGTTGGTTAATGACAACCATCCGCCAGTGAAGGTCCGCTTTATGCTGACTGGTGAGTTGGACGCCGCGACTAAAACGGTACCTGCAATTCTTGATGTGCAATTAGATGAAGATTGGAAAATGTATTGGCGTACGCCAGGTGAGGGCGGTATTGCCCCTAAAATCGACTGGGGCGAATCGACTAACTTTGGTGCAGTCAATTGGCAATGGCCGACGCCGCAGCAATACACCATCATGGGGTATAAAACTCAAGGTTATCAGGGCGAAGCTGTATTCCCTATTCACATCACTGTCGACGATATTAATGCCAATACAGCGTTAAGAGGAAAATTTACATTATCCTCATGCACCACGGTTTGTGTGTTAACTGATTATCAACTAGAACTCGATTTTACCGCCAATGAATTACAAACTGATACTGAAGCGATGTTTGCTTTTAATAAAGCGATTTCAACAGTACCTCAACTTGTTGATGCTGAGGCCTCAGCTCAAAATGTTCAAATTGGTTGGGATACTGCTCAGAGCTTATTACAAGTGACTGTATTAGACAGTCAGTGGCGCAAACCACAAGTGATTGTTGATGGCGACAAAGAGACTAACTTCAATCCTATAAGTGTGACTCGTCAATCTCAGCCCGATGGCAGTGATGCTTGGGTGGCGCAATTTGAAGTATCGAATTGGTCTGGCGATCCAAAATTGCTCGAGAAACAACTCAATGTGACAGTAAGTGATAACCAACGGGCTTATGAATACACTACTGGTGTGCAATTAACCTCAATTGAAGCAGCTGGTAGCTCTTTGTTAACGATGATGTTATTTGCGCTAATTGGTGGTTTGATTCTCAATGTTATGCCGTGTGTATTACCGGTATTAGGAATGAAGTTAAGCTCAGTGATTGCTGCGCCCGATCTTCAAAAAACACAAATTCGCCAACAATTTATCGCATCAGCGCTAGGCATTCTGGTTTCATTTTGGCTACTAGCGGCTTTTGTCATTATGCTTAAATTTACCGGCCAAGCTGTTGGCTGGGGCGTACAATTTCAAAACCCGTGGTTTATTGGTTTCATGACCATAGTGACTTCGGTGTTCGCCCTTAATATGCTGGGTGCCTTTGAAATTAATTTACCTTCGAGTTTACAAACAAAACTGGCTACAACAGGGGGTAATGATCACCGTGGTCATTTCTTGCAAGGGATGTTTGCCACCTTACTTGCCACACCTTGTAGTGCACCGTTTTTAGGTACAGCTGTTGCATTTGCATTAGGCGCTGATGTGCTCAGTCTCATTGTGATATTTACCGCATTAGCTATTGGTATGGCACTGCCTTGGATAGTGGTTGCTGCATTTCCGCAAGTGGCGCGTTACTTCCCTAAACCGGGTCGTTGGATGAACATTGTTAAAGTGTTCTTCTCGGTATTATTACTGATCACCAGTTTGTGGTTGATTAGCTTATTATCAAGTTTTATTACTGTGGCTGCTTTATGGGTCATTGCTGCAGTGTTAGTACTTACTTTCTTTGGTTTGATGGCGAAGCAATATGGACTTCCTGCCGTAATTGCCAGTTTTAGTATGGTCATCATTATTGCTGCCATTAGTGCGTTTGCAACGTCAGATGATTGGTCAAACCCGCTACCGACTGACTTAGTCTGGACTCCTCTTGAGCAAACAGAAATCGCTGCGACTGTAGCGCAAGGCAAGACTGTGTTTGTTGATGTGACCGCGGATTGGTGTATTACCTGTAAAGCCAATAAGGTTGGGGTGATATTACAAGACCCCGTATATTCAACACTTAAGCAAGACAATATCATGTTAGTTGAAGGCGATTGGACCACTGCATCGCAACCGATAACAGATTACTTGCAAAGCCATGGTCGTTTTGGGGTGCCATTTAATGTGGTTTATGGCCCTAACGCACCCGATGGGATCAAGTTGCCAGTGATTTTAACAACAGAGCAGGTCTTGGCGGCGATTGAGCGAGCATCAGGTAATTAGTCATTTTTAATGTGTTGAACTGAATACAATGTAGATGATGCTCGGTCTTATCAGTGAAGTGAACCATCATCAGTTAACACATTGGAATGAATAGAACATGGCTGATTTAGATAAAAAAACATGGATTCAAAAAGGATTAAGCGGTATTAAACAATTAGGCATAATGTTGCTGTTGTTTTTAGTTGTTTCTACCGCAGTTGATTTGTGGCGCGGCAAGGATATTCCCACGCAAGATTTACCACATATAAGCGCCTTGGACTTGGATGGCAACTTGGTTGATGTGATGGCCATGAGCCAAGAGGCGCCAGTTTTAGTTTATTTTTGGGGGACATGGTGCCCAGTATGCAACTTTGTCTCACCTTCAGTGGATATATTGAGTGACTATTATCCTGTGGTATCAGTAGCAATGAGTTCAGGTAGTGACGAGCGCTTGGCACACTTCCTAGATGATAAAGGCTATACGCTCAGTACCATTAATGACAAACAAAGCTTTTTAGCGAGAGAGTGGTCAGTACAAGTGACGCCGACAGTCATGGTGTTTAAAGATGGAGAGTTAGTACATTACACCACTGGTTTTACAAGCCTGCCGGGTATGTGGTGGCGAATGGTGTTTGCTTAATATTATTAATATGTACTTAGTTTTTCTATTTGAATAGAGAGTTAGCAATGAGTAACTGGTAACTATCAATTAGTAACTATCAATTAGTAACTATCAATTGCTAACTAATAGGAAGTCAGTCGCAAAAATATGCTCGTTTCTTGAAAGTTAGCGATTTTACAGCCATAAGTAAGTAACGATAAATTTTACCGAAAGTGACCAAAGTGATAAAAATTAACAATAGCAAAGGGTTCACACTGATTGAATTGGTGGTGGTTATTATCATTCTAGCCATCATTGCGGTTGTTGCTGCACCAAAATTTTTGAATATTAAAACCGATGCTGTTATCGCAAATTTAGCAGGGATTGAAGGGAGTTTAAAATCTGCCAATACGTTGGTTTATTCAAAATCTGCTATTCAAGGGCAAGAAGGCCTTAATTCGGGCCTAGTTGATTTAGATGGTCAAACAGTAACGACCTCATTTGGTTACATAACACCATCAAAGGATAACATCGAAAAGATTGTTGAAGGGGCTTTTGACACCATCACTATCGCTGATTTAAATACTCCTGTTACAGAAGATTGGGGCATTTTTGATTTATTTGGAATTGTGTCAATAATCGTCCCGCGTGGATATGCTTTTAGTGACACTTGTTTTAGCTTTTATCTAGTCTTACCTAATGCAACTGAGCCAACTTACACGACTAACACTAGTGGCTGTTAACCTTTTAAATCCGCGTATCATAGGGGCAACTAACTAATTGCCTCTGACATATCTCAATACATTTTCTTCGTACTATCTATCCTAAAATTCCTTATATTAGTAGCTGAAAATTTAAGCTAAATAAAGCTTATTGTTTTAAGTTATTTTTAGGGATGAAATATGAAAGCGACAATACTTGCCTCAATGATATCAGCTTCAATGTTTTTAACTTTTACTGCTTCTGCTGCAATTACGCCTTTTCAACAAGAAGTGATTGAGGTGATGAAAATGGAGCACAGAACTGATGCGGATAAGTTGAGGGATGCGAACCGCACTCCCGAAATAGCACTTGATTTTTTTGGTTTAAAGCCTGATATGAAAGTGATTGAATTTGTTCATGGAGGTGGTTGGTATAGTAAAATTTTGGCTCCGATACTTAAAGAAAAAGGTGAGCTTCATATTGCGTTTAAAAAAGAGTGGCTAGATGAAATGGATGATCTGCTCTCGATAGACGCGATGAGTAAAACCAAAAAGCTACCTATTGAACTTGATTGGAACTCTGAAGAGAGAAGATTCAACTTGGGGAATATTGATTTTGGAATGTCAGACGCAGATATGATGCTCAATATCCGTGAGTATCATAATTTAAATATAGAAGACAAAACGAAATTAAATAAAGCGACTTTTGAAGCGTTAAAACCTGGCGGTATTTATGTCATTGTCGATCATACTCGTAGACATATGATGCCTGAAACCGTTGAAATGCGTCGCCGTGAAGATCCTATTGATGTTATTTTAGAAGTACAAGCAGCAGGTTTTGTATTGGAAAAATCATCCAATATGTTTTATCGACCAGATGATGAACTTCGTTATGAAGTGGCTAGAAAATCGGTAACAGGTAATACTGATAGGTTCACGTTAGTGTTTAAAAAGCCGTATTAGTTATATTGCCAAGGTATGCTTTAGATAGGTTAACTTTGCTGTTTAAAGCTAAAGCTGTGTTCAGAGAAGGATTATTCTCTGAACAATACATCATCTTTTAAAGCTGGCTTAGCTTTTATTTGTATGATTTATTCGTGTAGTTTGTTTGATGGTTAAAAGCTGTAACGAATTCCGATACGGCTTCTTAATTCTCTTTGGCTTGAATCATCTGAGACCGAAACATCGCCAAACTCTACCCAGGGGGACCAATTTCCGATTTTATAGTGGGCAGTTAAATTATTCTCATAATTTGTTCTGCTATCGTTATATAACAAGTATTCTGAGTTATCGGCATAGTAGTAATTCCCCTCAAACCCAAAGGTCCAGTTTTCAACTTTATAACCTATATTCACCGTATAGCGATGGCGTAGGTGTTTAATGTCTTCCCCTGGCTTTACATCTAAGCGATAGCGTCCACTTAAAGATAAACCGTCAATGGTGTCTGATTTGTAAGTTAAGCGAAGTTGGGGCTTGTAGGTGGCTCCTGATGAGCCGAACTCAATTGGCATTCCCGTAATGAGTGTCCATTGGTCATTGAGCTTTATGCGATAGCCTAGGTCTAATTCAGAGCCATTTGATTGTAAGTCTTCCATGAACTTACCTTCAGCGCCTTTGAATTTAAGCTCTAAGCCGACAGAGAAACGACCATCAAAAGTATGCCCCATTTTTACACGGCTAGCATGCTGATCAGTAGAGCTTTTATATTCCTGACGGAAGTCTAGTGAAGCAGCATCAGCATTTGAACACATTAACAATACAACGCAAATCAATAAAACTAGTCTATGTAATGACATCACTAACTCTATCTAGGATTAAGTTGATTTGTATTACAATATTAATTAATGGAATTTCCAATATACAACTTAATGAAATGTGAGCGATGACATGATTGGCAGTTAAAGAATCTATTTTAGGGGTAATAAGTAGACAAAAAAATTACTTATAGTTAACCCTGTAACATAAACGTTTGATTGGTAACACCTTGGTAACGGTATGCTTGTAGGTATTCATATAAAGACATCAAAGTCTATTAAAGTAAGGTTTTAAGGGATTAAAAAAGTAGCAAAGAACAATACAATCATTATTAAATATAAGCCAAAGTGCTTTTTATATTTGTTGCTGAATTGAGGGGGGAAGTAGAGTTAGGTTACTTGAAGTAGAGCTTCATAAATCAGATTTAAATCATGGAATGTAAAATATATTTTTATGGTCTCCCCACAAGGACTCGAACCCTGATCGATCGCTTAGGAGGCGACTGCTCTATCCTGTTGAGCTATAGGGAGACAGGGTGATTATACAAGTTTTATTATTGATTAAAAGTGTTTAAATTTAGGTGTTTAAACATTGTGCATTTTGATATCTACCATCGACGAAGTATTACTATTGCAAAATATTACTTAGAAAGACAACATTTTTTTAAAGATTTTCCTAGTAAAGTTCAAACCGTTCTTTATAAGAGTATACAACATTGTGAATATCGTATCAGTTTGTTTTATATGTAAATATGTCGTGGTATTATAGGCTTTTGTGGGGTAATTTAAGTTATAGGAAATTTAACTTTTTAATTTATCGTTTAATCATGATTAGTTAGAATTATTAATTATTACTTTCCTTGCAAAGTAATCAGTAGCACGCCTGAATTCTGAAATAAAAAATGCTGAATTTTTATAATTTTATCAATAATTAGCGGGTCATATGAAAGTAGCTATTATTCCAGCTCGGGGGGGAAGTAAACGAATACCCCTTAAAAATATTCGCCTTTTCCATGGAAAGCCAATGATTGTTTGGTCAATTGAAGCTGCATTAGCTAGTGGTTGTTTTGATAAAGTCATTGTTTCAACAGATGACAAGCAAATTGCTGATATTGCAATAGAAGCTGGCGCTGAAGTGCCGTTTATTAGACCTGATTCAATATCAGATGATTTAAGTGGAACTTCATCAGTTGTTTGTCATGCGATTAATTGGTTAAACAAAGCAATAGTGAACACAGATATAAACAAATTCAGTAGGTACGATAAGTTGAATATGAGTGCCGTTTCTCATGTTTGTTGTATCTATGCAACTGCCCCCTTTATTAGTGCAAAAGACATCAATAAAGGTTTAGAGGCTCTCATCTCAACAAAAAGCGATTATGCTATAGCTGTTACTAAATTTAATTTCCCTATACAAAGAGCCGTATTGGTGAATTCTGTAAATAGATTAGAAATGTATCAACCTAAGTATTTTTCTACTCGATCCCAGGATTTACCTGAAGCTTATCATGATGTAGGCCAATTTTGTTGGGGCACTCCAGAGGCATGGTTAAAGAACAAAGTCGTTTTTCTAGCACCAACAGTGCCAGTTATGATTCCTAGTCATCGAGCTCAAGACATCGACACTGAAGATGACTGGTTAAGAGCTGAAATTATGTTCTCTGCGAGTTCATCCAGAGAAAAAAATACATAGGCTTTAATGTAATGAATTCTCCTACGGAAAGTGAAATGATTATTTTTAGAGTCGACTCCAGCTTGGAAATAGGTTACGGGCATCTTGTTCGATGTCTAACATTAGCTATCCAGTTAAGGAAGCAGGGAGCTGAATGCTATTTTATATGTAGAGAGTTAGTTGGAAATAATTCTAAAATTATTGAAGAAAATGACTTTAATTTTTTTTTATTATCACAACAAAAACAGAAAAATAACTCTTTCCCTGAAAGAGCTACACCTTATCATTATAGTTGGCTAGAGGTCAGTTGGCAGGAGGATATTAGTCAATGTATTTCGTATTTCCAGCGCTTAAAACCAAGTAGAGTCATTGTTGACCATTATGCTTTAGATATTAATTGGGAACTACAAGCTAAGCAATATTGTAATAAATTGATTGTTATTGATGATTTGGCAGATCGGGAACATTATTGTGATTATTTATTAGATTATAATTTAACTGCTTCATGTAATAGCTATCAGAACTTAGTTCCTGCATTTTGCCAAAAACTCATTGGTGGTAAATACACTTTACTCCGTGATGAATTCTTAATTTCTAAAACAAAAAGTCAAGCTAGACGTATTAATAATAATCTGGAATCTATTTTAGTGACTTTTGGAGGTACTGATCCTGACAACAATAGTGAGAAAGTGTTAGAGGTTATTGCAAATTTACCTTTTAAAGTCGCCAGAATAGACGTTGTGGTTAGTGATAAAGCACGGCATTTACAATCACTAAAAAGATTTGCTTCCAATATGTTAATTAGCACTAACATATATACTAATGTCAAAAATATGGCTGAATTGATGACTGATGCAGATCTTGCAATAGGGTCAGGTGGTGGAAGCACTTATGAGCGTTTGTTTTTAGAGTTACCTTCATTGTTAAAGCCTATCGCAAAAAATCAGGTTGAGCCGTTAACTAAAATGAGTCAGCAAGGCTTATTTACCCTTTTTGATAGTTATTCTGAATTAAGAACTATTTTATTATCCCTTTGGGATTCAAAAATACCAAAAATCGAATCACCTGTTCTTTTTGGCGCTCCGATAGTGAGCCGATTGTTATTATCTAAGCAGGTTATTTTATCAGACGTTAATTGCTGGGATATTCGTCGAACATTTAGATGGTTACAAAGTAAAGAATTACAGGAGACTTTTTTAGTTTCATCCCCACCCAAAATATCCAATCATTTTTGTTATTGGAGAAGCTTATTACAATCAAAAAATCAGTTTTGTTTCAGTATACTTAAAGATGGGCATCATCTTGGAAATATAGGTGTAAAACATATCGATTATGTAGAAAATGAGGCTGAAGCTTGGATATATATTGGCGAATCATCTAAACATAATTCAGGAGTTGGTTCGGCTGCACTCTTTTTATTAGAGAAATTTATAAAAGAAACTTTATTAATTGATCAGGTTGTTATACATGTATCAAAAACAAATCAGCCAGCATTATCTTTTTATATTAAGCAATATTACATAGAATATTCAGACTCATTGACTGCTGAGTTTTCAGATAAGAATGTAATACAAATGAGAAAGAATTTATGAAAACATCCATTATGCAGCCGACTTTTTTGCCATGGAGTGGTTATTTTCATTTAATGGCGAATGTGGATTTATTCATTTTGTTAGATGATGCGCAGTTTCAAAAAGGCTCTTGGCACAACAGAAATCGAATCGCGTTAAATTCTTCTCCTCATTGGGTAACAGTACCTGTAAATCATGAACATTTAGGGCAAACGATACAAAATACCACGATTAATGATCTGAGGCCTTGGCGTGAAAAAATGGTACGCACGCTAAAGCAGGTGTACTCAAAGCATGAGCATGCTAAAGAGTTATTCCATTTTACAGATCTGATATTAAACGAGTCTTTTACTTCTTTAGCTCAAATGAATATAGCTATTATCCAAATGATGGCACAAAAAATGAATGTTAAATGCCAGATCGTCAAATCTAGTGAATTAAGTATACAAGGTGTTAGAACTGAAAGGCTGTTGTCCATTTTAAATAAAGTCAATGCGACTAACTATTTGTCTCCTCAAGGAGCTAGAGATTATTTAACCTATGATGGCTTTGAAAACCAAAATGACATTGGTCTATCTTATCAAGTATTTGAACCGACTTTATACGTTCAGAAAAGTGTGACAACTTTTATTCCTCAATTATCGATGCTAGATGTTGTAATGAATTTAGGCTGGGCTAAGTCAGCTTTGTATATCAAATGAATAATATCAGGTGCCAGTTTTATGAAACAGAATAGTTATGAGATTCAACCTAATGGGAAATATGGTTTTTTACAGGTGACTCCTACGCCATCTGCTGAAGAAATTAACCGTTTCTACGCTGAAGAGTTTTACTCCAGCGATTACAAAAACTTTAATAACTCTTCTTTGGAAGTACAGGTTGCTGATAGAGAGTTTATGGAAGGGACCTGGCGTGATCAGGCGTGTGAAATTGAGTTGCAACTCGGAAAACCGCTTTCTGAAATAGAATTATTGGATGTGGGTTGTGGCTGGGCTCAATCGTTACTTCATTTTAAAAAACTGGGTGTGAGTTGCTATGGATTTGATCCTGCTTCAGAAGCTGTGGAGTATGCTAATGCTCAAGGGGTAAATGTAAAACACTGTGGTGTTGAGACTATGAATGTATTCGATAATAAACGCTTTGATGTCGTTATGTTGAATAACGTTTTGGAGCATCTAGCTGATCCGATTAGGGTGTTGACTGAGATCCGCGAAAGCGTGATAAAAGAAAATGGTTTAATCATTATAACTGTACCTAATGAATTCAATGCTTTTCAAATGGCAGCTCAGAAACTTCACAACCTCGAACAATGGTGGGTTAGTCCGCCAGCTCATTTGAATTATTTTTCACGTAGTACTTTACAGAATTTATTGAGTGGTTGTGGCTTTGAAAATGGGCCAGCAATGTCTTCGTTCCCGTTAGAGTTATTTTTGTTAATGGGCGATAACTATGTTGGTAACCGGGAAACTGGAAAAGAATGCCACAAACGAAGAGTTCAATTTGAGCTGAATTTACGCAAACTAGGTGAAGAGAAAACATTAAAGAAGTTTTATCAGTCATTAGCTGAGGTGAATTTAGGCCGACAGATTACTTGCTATGCAAAGGCAATATAATATGAACTCTTATATAGATAGTTTTCAAAAAGATGGTTATGTCATTCTTCCAAATATGATTAGTGAGCAACAATGTGCGCACTTTAGATCGCTTTTAGAAAAAGATTATCTAAATTACTCTGATTTATATGCTAATGCGACTTCGTCAAAGGGCGAGTTATCTGACAAATCAACAGAGAAAGTTGTGTTTAATCTGCATAATAAATCTTTGGATTGGTTCAGTTTATTTGAACATGAAACAGTGCTTTCAATATTGGATGTAGTTCTTAAGGAAGGTAGCTATAACAATGCCGAACCTTATTATTTAAATAATATTTCTGCTCGTAGCCCTGCACAAGGTGATACTAAACAGCAAATGCATATTGATAGCGGCTTACCCGGTGTTAATTATTGTTTAAAGGCCAATGTTATTTGGTTATTGGACGACTTTACTATTGAAAATGGTGCCACTAGAATCATTCCCGGTAGTCATATGTGGACCGAGTTTCCTCCTAATGGTGAACCACAACATGAAGTTGAATATGTCACAGCTCCTCAAGGAAGTGTACTCATATTTAATGCGAATTTATGGCATGGCGGAGGCCCTAATTATACAGCCAGTAGCCGTTGGGCTTTACTTTTAGGCTATGCTAGGTGGTTTATTAAACCTTCTTTCGACTTTATGAAAAACACGCCAGAAAATATTGTTGATAAAATGACAATCGAACAAAAGCAATTACTCGGCTTTCATTTAATCCCCCCAAAAGATGAGTTTACCCGATTAAGAAGAGTTGCAAGTATTCCTGAGACCCCCCAGTCATATGAACTACCTTTATCTAAATCATAAGGTTAGGGCTAGTTATATATTTTAAAGTTTATACATTTAAGGCTATCAAATGACAAGTCCATTTATCAAAATTGAAGGTCGAAAAATTGGTAAGGACTATCCTCCTTATATTGTTGCAGAACTCTCAGCTAACCATAATGGTGATTTTGAACGAGCGAAACAAATCATTGCAATGGCTAAGCGTTGTAATGCTAATGCGGTTAAGTTACAAACATACAGTGCAGATACCATTACATTAAATTCAACAAACGAAGAGTTTATGATCCGTGGTGGCTTATGGGATGGAAAAAGCCTTTATGAGCTATATCAATGGGCACAAATGCCATGGGAGTGGCATAAACCATTATTTGATTACGCGAAGCAACTTGGAATCACTATTTTTAGCTCACCTTTTGACAATACAGCTGTCGATTTACTTGAAGATTTGAATGCTCCGGCCTATAAAGTTGCATCATTTGAAGCAATCGATATTCCGCTGATTAAATATATTGCTGGTACTAAGAAACCGATGATCATTTCTACTGGTATGGCAAATTCAGACGAAATAACCGAAGCAGTTGAAGCAGCGCGTTCAGGTGGATGTAAAGAGCTAGCCTTATTGCATTGTGTAAGTAGTTACCCCGCACCATCATCACAGTATAATTTGCAAACTATTTCAGATATGCAAAAACGTTATGGCGTCGTTGTAGGCCTTTCTGACCATACTCTTCATAATATTACTGCAATTTCGGCCATCTCAATTGGGGCTGGAATAGTTGAAAAACATGTCACTCTTGACCGAAAAGGGGGGGGGCCTGATGATTCTTTTTCGTTAGAAGAATTAGAGTTAGCTGAATTATGCGAGCATTCAAAAATAGCATGGGAAGCAGTTGGAAAAGTAGATTACTCTCAACAGTCAAGTGAGAAAGCTACAGTTAAATATCGACGCTCTTTATACATAGTCAATGATAAAAAAATAGGGGATGTCATTAGAGCTGAAGACCTACGTAGCGTACGTCCGGGTTTTGGGCTCGCGCCTAAATACTTTGATAACCTGATAGGTCGTAGACTCAATGTTGCTATAAAAGCCAATTCCGCAACGAGTTGGGAAATCTTTGAAGATTAACAACTAGCGCTTAATTAGTAAGCGCTTCTTTTAGTGCTTCAGCGATAAATTTTTGCTGAATTAATGTTAGTTCCGGATACATTGGCAGGCTAATTATGCGTGAATAAAAGTCTTCTGCTTGTGGGTAATCACCCCAATTAAACCCTAACTCTTGATAATATGGTTGAGTATGTATTGGAATATAATGAACGTTGACAAAAATTTTAGCTTCTCGAAGTTTGTTGAAAACTATTTTTCTTTTGTTATGGTCTTTTAATCTAATAATATATAAGTGCCAAGCACTGTTTTGATTATTTTCTGATATATAAGGTAAGTTAACTGGGAGATCTGACAAAAGTGAATGATAGTTTTCTGCTATGCGGCGGCGTTTTTTGATTATCTCTGTTAAACGGTTGCTTTGGCTTATTCCTAGAGCAGCTTGCATATCCGTCATACGATAATTGAACCCTAAAGACAACTGTTGGTAATACCAATCGCCATGACCTTCCTCTGTCATCAATTGTTCATTGCGAGTGACGCCGTGACTTCTCAAGTGTTGCATTTTTTCAGCTAGGTCATTTTTATTTGTTAGCGCCATTCCACCTTCAGCGGTAGTAATAATTTTAACTGGATGAAAACTGAAAACAGTAATATCACTATACTGACAGCTGCCTATCATTTTTCCTTGAAACACCGCACCAACGGCATGAGAAGCATCTTCAATAATGGCAAAGTTATACTCTAGGCTTAGAGCATGTATCTGTTGCATGTCGCAACTGGTACCCGCTAAATGAACCGGTATCACTACGTTAGGTAAAGTACCATTTATCTTGGCATCGGCTAATTTTTCTTTCAATGAAGTAATAGACATATTGCCACTGTTGGCCTCAACATCAACAAAGTCGATATTTGCGCCGCAGTATCTCGCACAATTTGCTGAAGCGACAAAGCTAATTGTTGATGTCCATACTCTTGAGCTTGGTCCTACATTTAGCGCTAAACAAGCTAAATGTAATGCTGAAGTGGCGTTTGTTGTTGCAATAGCATAATGAGCGGTTGTTATATTACATATGGATTTTTCAAATGCGGGAACTGCTGGCCCTTGAGTTAAAAAATCCCCCTGTAATACATTGACTACAGAGTCTATATCTTCCTGAGTAATGTTTTGGCGGCCATAAGGGATCATGACATCGCAGCCTTATTGAAATTACTAATATCTTCAACAGAGAGAAACTCTGGGTTAGCGTCAGATGTATATTCAAATCCAGGTTCAACTAAACTTCCCTGTTCATCTAGGGCATTAGTTGAAAAGTCATTGCTACGACTAAAAAACTTAATCGCTGGGGCAATTACAAAATGATCTTTAAACTCATAAGTATGATAAGACATATCACCAGGGCACATCATTTCATGAAGCTTCTCTCCAGGCCTAATTCCAATCTCTTTTATCGGTAGATTAGGTGCTATCGATGCTGCTAGATCTACAACTTTAATGGAAGGTATTTTGGGTATAAAAATTTCTCCTCCTAACATGCGCTCAAAATTGTTTAAAACAAAATCAACACCATGTTGAAGGCTTATCCAAAATCTGGTCATTTCAAGGTGAGTAATTGGGATATGATCACTACCATTTTCTACTAATTGTTGAAAAAAAGGCACGACAGATCCTCTAGAGCCAACAACATTACCGTAGCGAACAGCAGAAAATCGAGTTTGGCCTTCACCAACCATATTATTGGCAGCTACAAACAATTTATCGGATGCCAGTTTAGTGGCACCGTATAAGTTTACAGGGTTTGCGGCTTTATCAGTGGATAGAGCAATGACCTTTTTGACATTATTACTGATAGCTGCACGAATTACATTTTCAGCACCATGAATGTTCGTTTTGATACATTCCATTGGATTATATTCTGCTGCGGGAACTTGTTTTAATGCTGCAGCATGGATTACGTAATCTACATCTTTAAACGCTTGGTTTAAGCGCTCACCGTCTCGCACATCGCCAATGAAATAACGCATACAAGGCTCGTTAAACACTTGCTGCATTTCATACTGTTTTAACTCATCTCGAGACAATATAATGATGCGTTTAGGTTTATAGCGTTGAAGCAATGTTTTGGTATATTTATATCCAAATGAACCTGTGCCGCCAGTAATGAGTATTGATTTATTATCAAACATAATTTCTCCATAAATATTCTGTAACTTTATGCGTTACTGGCACACATTGAGGCTAATTTACTATGACGAGTAAGTAACTTGAGTAAGCAATATACGAACCAAAAACACTGTGCAATTTTGTACGTGAAAACTATTTAATTCTGTATTTATAACATATTTAAAAAACAATTAAAATTAGTAGGTTAAGAAGGGTTTTGTCTCTTTGTTAGTTTTTGTTCAAGTTAATGTTGCAGGATGGAGGTGGCTGCCAACAGTTTAGAGGTCATTACTCTTAAATCAATATAAACTACATAAATTGATGCCAGTTTTTTGGCGTTATCAGTTGAGGTAGAAAAGAACAAATAATGCTTTTATATACCTTTTTATCGTTATTTGACGATTGTGAGTAAGCTTGGTATTTCGTATTCTAAATAGTCTGCTAATCCTAGCCAATCATGTCTTTCTTGCGCTTCTAGAATCATGGGCAATAATGCTGATATATGGTGAGCATTCCCATGATATTTTAATATTTGTTCTAGTATATTTATACATTGCCGAAACATTTGGGAGGCTTCTGCTTCTTTGCCTAGCCTAAACTTCTCTGATGTTTGTTTTAGCAACTCAATAAGTTGCATGGTTTGTTCATGTTGCATTTTTAATCTCTGTAATGAGTGCCAGCAATTTTGGCTCCGAGCTTACTTAACTGATAAAATTTGATTTCAGGCTTAGCCAATATATAAATTTCTAAGTATCTCAAATAGGCTCTAAAGTTTAGGTCTGTGGGTACACGTTGATTATGACCATTTAATACCCAGTGATTTTTTTTTAGATTTATTGAAGGACCTAATACTCCATCTTGCCAGTATGCGTGTGTTTTATTATGTGGGTAACTAAAATCACATCCATATAGGCTAATCTCTTGCAGTCCGAGTTGAACGGCTAAATCAACAGTTGGGTGAATTACACTACCGTTGGTATACAATCTTATCTTAGGCGAATTCTTGTTACACTCATCAAAAATAGGTCTATTAGAGTAAGCGTTAAACTTTTTTCCTTTCCAGTTATTTATTACATCAGGGTTTGAGTTCGGGAAATAAACTAGGCTTGTATCACTTGGTAATTTCGCAGGGAAATGCTGTAAAGTAATGTTTTTATCAAGAGTTACTACGATATCTGGGGTAATACCTTGGCTGGTTAACGCTATTAATGCAGTATCTACTGCAATCATTATTGGCCTTTCTTGAGGCGGCAAATTTCGCTGTTTCTTTAACGCTTCATAATGGGTTTCGAGTGTGGGACCTGAAGCAATAATACTCGCCTTAGTATTAGTTTTTACGTGTAATTTGATGTGATCTGCACTTGGGTCTCTATTTAAAGCCTCAAAATTGAGTTTATGTATTTCTTCAATTTCTCTGTCATTGGCTAAGTGAATAGAATTGATAAATTCACGATTATTTTCCATGACTAAAAAATCACGTATGACACTATTTTGTTCATCAGCTAAAACTAAATCTGCTGCTATAGCTAAATAATTTTCTGCTAACTGATATTGCTCAGGCTGAATTAAGTTGACTCTTGAATCTGATAACCATTCCCTTTGGTCTGTGTAGGTGAGTAATAATGCGAAAATACTAAGGTTTAATGGTGCTATGTCAATGCTCTCGAGGTTGTTTATATCAATAAGCAAACTCGGAACATCTCCCATACCAACACCATAAAGAGTGACCGTATTACAATTAGTATCTAATTGGTCTATGTACAGTTGCGCTTCAGCCATGCGGTTGTGTCGGCTACTTAATTGAATACCGTTTACACTGATTGTTTGATTCTTTCCGGTGACAAGAACGGCATCAAATTCGCTAACTGCTTCTAATGTTATCTCTTTGGCTATTTGGGGCCATCTTTGATTAATAATATTGATGTTTTCTAGAAATAGTTCACTCATGTTATTGATTCACTTTATTTAATCAAGTTAGCTGCGCTAAATAGTTGGATGCGGTTAGGTTATCAGGATTAAACGATAGTATTTGTTCAAAAGCTGATTTGGCTCCGTTTATTTCACCTAGGCCTGCGAGAAAAATACCAAGTTTGATTAAAGTGCTCTCATCGGTAGGGTATTTATCTAAAAAGTCTAAATACATGTCTAATGCTTGTTGGTTATTACCTTGTAAAGATAAAATATGAGCATGTTGTGGTAAATATTCATCGCTATATTGTGTGAGTTCACTAAGCGTTCTTTCTGCTAAATCTAATTGATGTAGTTTGAGTGAGATCATTAATATTTGCTTCATTTCCACTTCGGTTCTATCTGCAGGTGCAATATATTGAACTGATCTCAATGCCGATTCATAATCTTCATTAATTAGATGAATGTAATGATTTGTTAAATGGAATAATTTTACCGCATATGAATCATCTTTCATCAAAGGCTGAATCTTATCTGCAAGTGATGAAAGCCCTGGTATATTTTTTCGCTGTTTTAAGTCGATAATTTTTGCGAGTGTATTATCTAGATTTTCATAATCTTCTTTCATGGAGAAATAAGGATGAGAAAAGCCTGTCAGTTGCTGCTGATACTCTTTATTAAGGTCGCCTAATGCAGTATTTTCATTATCAGTTAAAGAGGAGGTAAATTCAGGGCTTTGGTTAGATAACCATAGTCCAGAACGTCCTGGCTGCAGGTGTTTTTTCCATTGGGAAGTTAGCATTGTAATGGAAGGGGTTGCTTTTATTTCTTCTAATCGGGATGCAGTTATTTCTAAAGAGGTTTGAATCAAGTCATGTAAATTCTCAGCGATGAAATAATAGGCGGTATAATATTTTCCCGTCATTGTGTGCATTTGTTGAAGCGACCAGTCTCCAGATTTTTTTGTAGTCAAAAACTGCGAAAATTCAAAATAACCATAGATTTTAATGAGCTTACTGAATATCGGATATTTCCTATTGATTTCAGCTTCTATTTTCTCAATTTTATTTATTTTACTCTGATAACGGTGAGTATTAACGTTGAGTTCTTTTAATGCTGAATTTAAATATAGTGCTTCATCACACAGCTTCTTTATGTTCAAGAAAGCGGAGCTAGCTTTTGTTAGGTTTTGCTTCAGTGAAATTAAGAAGTTTTTATAGCTTTTAGTTGAATTAGGCAACATATCAAGGAGTTGTTGAGGGGAACAATTTGCTGGGTTTATTATTAATTTATTGGTTGTACTATGGGTGATTCCCTTCAGTTTTGCAGCATTTTTTGACAGATTAATTACATTTACATGTGGAAAAAGTGCGATTTCTTCTTCTAATGTTTGTGCAGCATGAAGTAGTTGTATTGGTGTTTCAGCTAAATTACCTGCATAAGTTTCTACCCATTGGTAAATTCTACTATTATTACTTCCTGCTGTAGATTCTACGCTGCCTTTTGCATGAGTCATGCCGGTACTTGAGTGACAAAAATCAACGCCAGATAGTAAAATTTGGTTAAAGCCCATTTTTATGGCAATTCTTACTGCGCTATTGGTGACTGTTGGCCCAATTGTCGGAATATTGTCAGTGTCACTCCAGGGGAGCTGCTCTCCAAGGAAAAGTGATTGACCTTGCCATTGGGCTAAAATTCTATGGCAAATGTGATGTGAGTTAATCAGTAAGCTTTCTTTTGCCAGACTCATCATATCGCGATTAACTTCAAAACTATGTTCTTGTGGATCTATTGAGACAATTATATGTGCGGGAATTCCTAACTGAGAGAGTTTTGAAGCGAATCGTGAGACGGTAATAATGAATAACTCATTGTAATTACATTTTATCCATTCTATGTTTTCATCTAAAGATGGTCCTCCACCAATGACCATACAGGTTTTACCACAAAAAGAGTCTTTTAGTAGAGATGCTGGTTGTCTATTTTCAACAACATTATACATCTGTTCTGTAAAAAAAAGTTTTTGTTGTAAATTAGCCTTAAGAGACTCAATGTAGCTTGTAAGGAGGTGGCTAACTCTATTGTATAACTCTGAATACTCTTCAATTACTCCTGTTGATGCTGACAGGGAAAGAGTGACTTTTAATTGATCTTTCATTAAGAACAGATCGTCTTTAGCTGTCTCGATATGGTCATTGAAACCCTCAAAATCAAGAACTTTTATATAGTCCTGCTTATCTTCTGGAATATCAACATTTAGCATAGATAGCACAGCTGGTAATTCTATAAATATGTATTTACTTCCCTCCGATAGTGGTGCTTCTAAGATATAGTTTACCAACAGCCCTGAGTCTATCCCTAGAATAATATGTAGAGTATCTTGCTTGAATATTTCTTGTTTAAATTTTTGTTTAAACGCAGTTGTCGAATCCACTTTCTCAAAGGTATTACGATTAACACTCGGTAAGTAATATTCGCCAAATTGGCTAATTGAAAATTGATTATTAAATACTGAGCTAGATCTTTCCATTGTTTGTAAGCCTTTTCTTTTAGTAGCAAATCGCAAATTATCTTTTAATAATTTGACCTATATATCAGGGTTTTACTTCAGTAAAGTTTGTATTAAATTTTAATCACAATATCTTGTACTTGAATATTGCCTGTACTTCCAATCCCTTCTAGCACCGCCGTTGCGCTTTCTTCTGATACTTGCTCAATGGTAACTGTGGCGCGATTTTTCGTCGCGACTGCACGCATTAAGTTGACTCTGTCTGGGATATTTTGCTGCAAAACAATTTGAAAGTTATCACCCATTTTAACGTTATTTTTTCGTCCTAGATTGATGATAATTCTGTTTCCTTGCTTAGCGACGATTTGTCCTAATAATGGACGACAGTTTAGGAGATTATCAATATCCTGCGTGCTTTGTTGAAATAATTGGTTCATTGATTGTCCGTATGTCGAACTCCAAAAGCGCTTTGTTGTTGGAGAGACAGTTTCATCTTTATCAAATGCCCATTCTGCTGTAGCTGCGTAGTCTTTACTCCATACTTTTTCACCGCTAATGCCATGAAATAATGTAAAGCGTAAATTAATTTGTCGTTGAGGGTAATCACTCCACAGGCCGAAAATTGAGCTCTGATTTGGCTCTGTGGAAATATCTAAAATCTCAGGCTGTAAAATATATTGGCTATCAGTGATTTCGCCTAACCAACTTGGGATCCTGTTGCCTCTAAAGTTTATCAATTGATTTTTATGGTCTAGTTTTTCTTCGGCGTGCATATGCGCAAAACTAAACTCTGACATGCTATTAATCACTGCGCCATATTGTTGTGACAGGGCTTGTTCAAAATTGGCTAATTGACCATAGCGCAATTGGGAGCGATCTCGCATGGTAGCTTGTGGAATCATCAGTGCCGCTTTAAGTTGCTGGCTGTGACATTGCTGAACGACCTTCTGTGATTCGAGGTTTAGCCTTAATGAGACAGTAATATCAGTTGAGGTGATAATTTCTGATACCACTTCAATATTTTTAGCCTCACCCATGCGTTGTACTTGAAATGCATTTTGAGTCAAGTTGCCTTGATTAATGGTTTGACGGCTATTGAAGTTCACTCCAGCTTTTAAGCTGGCATAGTTTAATGCTTGATTTATTGCGGCTTCACGGGCTTTATCAATATTGCCATCGACAATGCTCGCTTGACCTGATACTTCGATTCTTTGTGCAAAAGCGACGTGACTGATACTGGCCAATTGCAGTACAAGCACTGAAAAAAATAATAATTTAATGTTTAAATTCGGCATGTTCAGTTTCACTTTTTACAAAATAATGAAGATATCAGTGCCAACTTAATGACTTTTAGACACCATTTTTATGAGTCTTTATAGCAAAGCAATAATTGTGCCCTTTGTGTATCTGTGGCTTTGATAAGTGTGAACATTTAGAAAAGGCTCATCATGGCTAATTAATAGCGCTTAAATGATAAAGTTTTTAACTTAAGTGCCGATAGGGTTTCAGAGAGTGTGGCTATTAACATTGTTATGAGTGTGATGACGAACATGGTTATTAATAAAGTTAGGCCACTTGATACCCATTGAATGAATAAGGTTTGTTCACTGGGTTTAAACGATACTTTTCTAGATAACGCCAATGACAGTGCATGAATTGAGTTAAGGATATAAAGGCTATGCGTCAATTTATTTTATTACCCATTGCTTTATTAATGGCAGCTTGCGCAAGTGAGACGTCAAAGAGTGGCGATGAGTTAACCTATGCAGGGCAGCCTACTGACACTAACTCATGGTTTATGTCCGAACCAGAAGGTCAGACGCCAAAAGCATTAAGCTACGATATAGAAAAGGTCGGTTTAGCACCAAAGTCTCAAGTGAACACCCTTGCAGAAAAAATTGTCAATGAACTGGTATTACAAAATGATAGCCTGCGTTCAGATCAACCTTTATTAGTGACGACACCTGTAAAAGTAGATGCTTTTAGTCAAACTGACGCTCTAGGTTTGCAGCTACAACAAGGTTTTGTTGCAGCATTTCATGCTCATGAATTTAATTTAGTTGATATGAATGTGGCTAATGCCATAAGAGCAACAGAACAAGGTGAGTTTATTCTCAGTCGCGATTGGAAGCTATTGCCGTCTGATTTACCCGTGTCCCATGTTGTTGTGTCGACAATGGCTACAACAACACAAGGAGTCGTGTTGAATGCCAGGATTGTTAATGTAACCAATAATCGAGTAGTTTCTGCTGTACAAACTTTTGTTCATACAGACAGTTTACCGGGTTACTTATCACCCTCTAATAAAGTTACCTCAGAAAATGGTTTGCTCTATCGTAATGAGCAATCTGGGGATGGAAAAGTGGCTGTGCTAGGAGAGAAATTATGAAAAAGCTTTTAATGGCAATGATGTCTGTCGCAGCATTATCGTTAGTCGGTTGCTCAAGTAATGATAAATATGTTCAGTGGGAAACAGAGGCGCCAGAACAGTTTCCAAAATTAACCGCGGTAGGTTATGCCCCTCTCGCGACGCAGCCAGCAAAAGAGCAATCTCATAAAGTGTTAATGGCGATGCAAGCGTCAAAAATTGCGGCGTATCGTGAGTTAGCAGAGCAGGTATATGGTCAACAAGTGGATGCTCATAGCCAAATGAGCGAGTGGTTATTAAATAGTGAAACCGTGTCGACTCAGGTTTCTGGCATGATTAAGGGGGCTAAGGTGATTAAAAGCTATCCCGCTGGTGATATGTATGTTACTGAATTAGAATTGGATTTTGCTCAAGTGTGGAACTTATATCAGCAAGACAATCGACCAAGAAAAATCAAAGAAGTCACTTATTTTTAGTGTTTAAATGTTGATTGAGCTATTACAAATAAATACAAGAAAGCCGCTGATAACAGCGGCTTTTTTATGGTTTTAATTCATGGGTGCAGAAATTGACGCTTACATTAGGCTTTTAGATTAGAGCCTAATGATGAAATGGTCGACGTTCGCCCTTTGTCATTATAAGTGAGGCTGGTAGCGTTTCGACTCATTTGCATCGCTTGAGAAAAGCGATTTAGGCTCGCAATATTCAGTTCAATCAAGCTGGCATTTTGATTATTAATGTCTTTACACTCTTCTAATATTACCTTGGCTTCTTCCACTTTCTGAATTAGTACAGTGTCAGTGCTAAGTAATTCTTTTTCAGGATGGTTAGCGAGCTTCTGATCATTCTGCTGCAGATTATTGAGACAGGTTACTTTCTCGCGGGCTAAAGCTAAAAGGGTATCTGCATCTTGATCTGTTAACGCTTGCTTTTCTGCAGATACAAGTTTTTTCAGCGACGACAAAGTGCCGTGCTGAAAAGATAACAGCTGTAGTAATTCATTCATAAGTTACTCTTCATAAAATCCACATTACATTTGTAATGCTTGATTAGCCAAGAGTCATTATGAAATTACTCTTGGTCGAAATTTAGTCCGCTCATGTCAGCTTCAAAACTGGCAATATTAGCAGCAAGCTTTTCTGGATCGACTTTATATCGACCTTCAGAAATCGCTGTTTTAATTGCATCAACTTTGCTTTGATCAATTTCAGGTAACGATGCCATTTTGCTCTGAGCTCCTTGCAGCTGTTGTGCTTGCGAGGTAATGCTGACCGAATCAGTTTTCACTGCTGCTGTATTACTGCTCGTTGACTCTGCAGTTTTTGTCGCAGCACTTGCGTCACGGTTAGTACGTAACTGAGTGTGTGAAGCTGTTTTTAGATTGTTAATATCAATTGCCATGTAAGGCTCCAGCGTAATTTATGGTATTCCTAACAGGGTATCGGCCATGCTGGAAAGAACTTTAGGATTATTTTACATCCGAACTTCAACTTCTCCAACACCTATGACAATAACATCTAGTTTCCTGTTTGAGTTAGAGTTTTTGACTCTAATGGTCTCTCCCACATTTCCGTCTCTTAATGCTTCACCGGCTGTTTTTATTTCAAAGCTATTAGTTTTTGCATATATGGAGACTGAATCACCTTTACATACAAAACATAGGTTATTATTGAGTAATGGGGCTTTGGCTGGGACTCGTCTTTTTGAGCGAGTCCCAATAATGTCGGATACACCCGAGAAAAACTGGCCACGAATACTGTGCTGATCAACATAATTTATTTCTATGGTGTCATTGGTGATGAGTTCGCCTTTCTCGATAATACTTTTAGCCGTCACTACAGGGTAGAGTACTTCAACTTTGACGGATAAATACATTTGCCAAGGGTAATCGTACTCAGGACTGATGCAACTTATCTTTACGGTATTGGTTCGGTTAATCGGTCTGTCGCTGGCCATTTCTACATTGATTGGCGGGTAGCATGATGGAGGGGTTAACCTTCCTTCAACACGTTGTGGCAAGATATTTATCTTTGCATCACTATTATATGAAGGACTATTAGCAATTTTTTTTGCCACAGTCTCTTTAGCTAACTCAGTAATGGTCGATAAAGAGTAGGTAATAGTGCTGTCTTCACTGGCGAAAGCCGGTAAAGAGGAACACAATATAATGAGTAGCCATAGCATTCTTTTATTCATTTTTAGTTTCTAGCCAGTATTGCCAGTATGTCTCTATACTTCTCTATTAACGGTTTAAATCTGTGGATTTAAACAAGAATATTAATTTAGTTGTTTATATGAGTCGCATTGTACTCATCAGTGAGTCAGAAGTTTGACTGTTCAACTATCAATATGGGGTTTTATTGTCATTGTTTTACATGAAGCAATAAGCATGCCCAGTTAGTATGTTGATAATCATATTGTCAGAAAATCGAATTTAGCGTGTGGTACAATTTGATGGTAATAGATTTACTGTCGCTTTAAATCATAAGAAAAACGCCCGGAAGGGGCTGTAAAATAAACAAGGCAGGGTTATGTCGAGTATTCTTGAATCAGTCAATAAACGTACCCAACTCGTTGGTCAAAATAGACTTGAGTTGTTACTTTTTAAATTGAATGGCCGTCAACGATTTGGTATCAACGTTTTCAAAGTAAAAGAAGTCTTACAGTGTCCACCATTAACGACATTACCGCGCTTAAGCCCAATGATTAAAGGTATTGCTCATATTCGTGGTTCGACTATTTCTGTGATTGATTTGAGTGCGGCAACAGGCGGCCGTCCTTTAACTTCAACAGAGAACTGCTTCATTATTATTGCCGAGTATAACCGCAGTATTCAAGGGTTCTTAGTCAGTTCTGTTGAGCGTATTATCAATATGAACTGGGAATCAATTATGCCGCCGCCACAAGGTGCGGGACGTAATTCATATCTAACAGCGGTGACTGAAATTGAAGGTGAATTGGTCGAGATTTTGGACGTTGAAAAAATCTTAGATGAAATCTCACCTGTTAAGACTGAAATCAGTAAAGAAGCTGATGAAGCGTTAACTATCGACCGTGATCAGCATTATCATATTATGGTTATTGATGACTCTGCGGTGGCACGTAAACAAATCATTCGCTCTTTAGAGTCTTTGAATCTGCAAATTGATACTGCAATTGATGGTAAAGATGCACTCGAAAAACTCAAAGCTATAGCAACAGAAATGGACAATGTCGCTGACGAAATTCCATTAATCATCTCTGATATTGAAATGCCTGAGATGGACGGTTATACCCTAACTGCTGAAATTCGAGATGATCCAAAACTAAAAGACATTAAAGTTGTATTACATACTTCGTTAAGTGGTGTCTTTAACCAAGCAATGGTTGAGAAAGTCGGTGCAAATGATTTTATCGCAAAATTTAATCCGGATGAGCTGGCTTCTGCTGTAAATAAACACTTAATTTTATAAGCATTATTATCATTCTCTGTCTATGATTAACTTAATAGGCAGATGAATGTTATCTATGAAACTGTAGCATCTCGTTAAGTTCATTAAAATGAATGTTTGAGTTAGCAAGTCAACATTGATAGCGTTAGATGAGTCAATCAAGTGACCGGTTCACACTGAAATTACTTGTAGGTAGTTTCTTTATAATAGGGTGTAAATGTGACGAATAAATCACTCGCTGAAGCAGAATATAATCAGTTTAAGCTTTTTTTAGAGCAGCACAGCGGCATTGTATTAGGTGACAACAAGCAGTACTTGGTCAGAAGTCGTTTAGCTCCATTGATGGGTAAACATGATTTACCCTCATTATCTGAAGTCGTTAAACGCTCAATGAAGCCAACTGAAAGACATTTACGGGCAGAAGTTATTGATGCCATGACCACAAATGAAACCTTGTGGTTTAGGGATAAATACCCCTTTGAATTACTTCATAATTCATTATTACCTGAATATAGCCGTTTAGGGCGTCCATTGAAAATATGGTCAGCTGCATGCTCGTCTGGGCAAGAACCTTACTCCTTAGCTATGACCATTCTTGAGTATCAGCAACGTAAGCCAGGTGCGTTACCCGGAAACGCGACTATTCAAGCAACTGACTTATCACCTTCGATGTTAGAGCGGTGTAAGAATGCAGAATATGACAGTTTAGCGTTAGCGCGTGGGTTATCTCCTGAACGCAAACGCCAATTCTTTGATCAATTACCGTCTGGTAATATGAAAGTTAAAGATAACGTTAAGCGATTAGTGAACTTTAGAGCGCATAACTTACTTGAAAGTTATAGCCTTTTAGGTAAATACGACATTATTTTTTGTCGTAATGTACTGATTTATTTTGCCCCTGAGGCAAAAGCTAAAATACTGCGGCAATTTGCTGCCGCTTTGAATCCTAACGGCATACTATTTTTAGGTGCGTCAGAATCTATCTCAGGTTTGACTGACGAATTCAATATGGTTCGATGTAACCCTGGTATTTATTATCAAAAGAAAACCTAATTATAATACATTGTAAATAAAGGTTTTTTATCATTTTCTATGCCAGCTTCTGCTGGCATTATTTTTTTTATCTATTTCGCATCTACTTCCTAAATATTTTGGCATAACCTTTGCTTTATTCCTCTCAGTTAGCTGATGGAGGCAATTTTATGGCGATTAATTTTGAAAATGGTTTGGGGATACATCAATACTCATTGGGCATTCGTGCTCAAAGGGCTGAAGTGCTATCAAGTAACATCGCCAATTCAAATACGCCTGGCTATAAAGCACGTGATGTAGACTTTGCGTCTGCCATGAATAGTGCTCGTTCTCATCAGCAAGGTTTACAAATGAGTCAAACAACTGACAAGCATTTTGATTTAAAGGCGCTTAGCCAAGAACATGTGCAGTTCCGCGTACCCAATCAGCCAGATACAGGCGATGGCAATACGGTTGACTCCCAGCAAGAACAAGCTGCTTTTATGCAAAACTCTTTAGAATATCAAATGTCATTGGGTTTCCTTGAAAGTAAGTTTTCTGGCATGCGTAAAGCGATTAGAGGAGATTAATCATGAGTCTATTTAATATTTTTAATGTGTCAGGTTCAGGTATGTCAGCACAATCAGTGCGACTGAATACGACTGCCAGTAACATTGCCAACGCCGATTCAGTCTCTAGTAGTGTTGATCAAACTTATAAGTCGCGCCATCCGATCTTTGAAGCTGAAATGGCAAAAGCGACGAGTCAGCAAAATAGTTCTCACAGTGTCAGTGTTAAAGGCATTGTTGAAAGTGATAAACCATTATTAAAGGAGTTCTCTCCTGATCATCCAATGGCTGATGGTGATGGGTTTATCTATAAACCAAATGTGAATGTGATGGAAGAAATGGCAGACATGATTTCTGCATCTCGGTCATATCAAATGAATGTCCAAGTGGCTGATGCAGCTAAATCTATGCTGCAGCAAACGCTTCGTATGGGTAAGTAATATGAAATTTGATGGAGGTAACAGATGAGCCTCGTAAATCCTTACAGCAGTCAAACATTGCCGCAGACACAGTCGAGCAGTACAAGTAGTGTAGCTTCAAATACAACACAAACGGCTACGACAGGTAATGCTTTTTTAGACAGTGTTGCACTTCAAGGAGAGCCTGAAACACCAGAGCCTAATAGCCAGGAGCTGACTCAAGCGGATTTCTTCGCTTTATTAAGCCAACAGCTGTCAATGCAAGATCCATTTAAACCTGTAGAAAATGACCAGATGATTTCTCAAATGGCATCTTTCTCGACGGTTGATGGCATCTCAAAATTGAATGAAGAAATCCTAAATCTAAATAACTTAACTAGCTCCAGCCAAGCGTTACAAGCATCTGGACTTGTTGGTCAAAAAGTACTTATTCCATCAGATACAGGGCATATCTCTAGTGAAAGCCCTGAAGTGAAAGGGGTGATCAGTACGCCGACACCGATTGATAGCATTACTGTGAATATCGAGGATGAATCCGGCCAAGTTATCAGAACATTCGAAGTTGATGGTTCTGCAGGCGGTAACATCGATGTGACATGGGACGGCTTAGATAAAAACGGTGAGCCTGTTGCTGAAGGAAATTATGCCATTAAAGCTAACGGTAAAATTGATGGCACATCAGAAGATTTAGCGGTATCGACTTACGCACATGTTTCCAGCGTTTCATTGGGTGATGTCACAACTGGGGCGATATTAAATCTTCGTGGTATTGGCGGCATTCAATTGTCAGATGTACTTGCTGTTGCGGAAAGTTAATTTACTAAAAGTTAGACCGTGGAAAGCTTAAAAACCAAATTTCAATAATGGTCAGAATACTGACTATTAACAATAAATAGAATTAGTAAGAGAAGGGGTGAATTATGTCGTTTAACATTGCTTTGAGTGGTATTTCAGCTGCTCAAAAAGATCTCAATACCACAGCAAATAACATTGCCAACGTTAATACAATTGGTTTTAAAGAGTCTCGTGCTGAATTTGCTGATGTTTATGCTAATTCTATTTTTTCAAACAGTAAAACTGCAGTGGGTGGTGGTGCGACAACTACTCAAGTGGCACAACAGTTCCAACAAGGTAGCTTACAATTCACCAGTAACTCACTTGATATGGCTATCAGTGGCGGTGGTTTCTTTGTTACGGCATCTGAAGTAGGTACGCAAGATCACTCATTTACTCGTGCTGGTGCATTTAAAGTGAACTCTGAAAGTTTCATGACAGATTCAGCGGGTAACTTCTTACAAGGTTTCCCAGTTGATGCCGATGGTAACTCTACTTCGGTGAGCTTATCGAGTACTGTACCGATTAAAATTCCAGATACTGCTGGTAGCCCTGTAAAAACCAGTAATGTTGGTTTGCAAATGAACTTAAATGTAGGTGAGTCAGCATTAGATCCTGCTAACTTTGATCCAAACGATCCAGATACGTTTAATAACTCAACGTCAGTGACTATTTATGATTCACTCGGTGAGTCGCACATTATGACAACCTACTTCATCAAACCAACAGATGGTGCTTATACCGGTGAGAGTAACTGGGTTGCCTTTTATGCCGTTGATGGCGAGCAGGTCGATATTGATCAAGCAAATGGTGGTTCATACGGTGTAGATACTACCGGCGATGGTATTGCAGATGGTACGGCACTTGCTGAAAATGCATCAGGTTGGAAAGGGTCTGTATTGAAGTTTAATGATGCCGGAGCTTACACAGGTTCAGATCCCGCAACTGTTGAAACGGTCGAGCTGGGTGTCAATGGCGCAAATGTTCTAGGTCCTGGTGCTGATGGTACTCAAAAATTAACTCTTGGTTTTAATAACCCAACACAATATGCTTCACCTTTTGAAGTGACAGAATTAACCCAAGACGGTACAACAGTAGGTCGTTTAACCAATGTGGGTATCGGTTCTGATGGCTTAGTGACTGCAAGTTACAGTAATGGTTCAACTGAGCCACTCGCGCGTGTTGCACTAGTGCGTTTTGCTAATGAACAAGGTTTGACTCAAGTGGGTAATACCTCTTGGAAAGCGAGCTTAGATTCTGGTGCAGCCTTGGCAGGTGAAGCCAATAGTGGCACGTTCGGTAGTATTCGTTCATCAGCACTTGAGCAGTCTAACGTTGATTTGACCACAGAATTGGTTGACTTAATCTCAGCTCAACGTAACTTCCAAGCTAACTCTCGTACGCTTGAGGTGAATAACACCTTGAATCAGTCAATACTACAAATCCGCTAGTTATCGATTAAGGTTTTGATTAATCATAGAGTTTAGATTTTCAAAGAGTTGCCGCAACGGCAACTCTTTGCCATTTTAATTGACTCCCTTCTTATTAGTACCTCACCAGGTAATCGTTTTATTCCATCTCAAATTCATTAGCTTAGCTTTAATTATTTTTACTTTCATGTGTTGGCACACTGATTGCTAGTTCTGTATATATCTTTTGTTATGTAAAAAGTTTGACGGAGCAGCAAATGGACAAATTACTTTATGTTGCCATGAGTGGGGCAAAGCAGAATATGAATGCTTTGGCTGTTCGTGCCAATAATTTAGCTAATGCCAATACTGATGGTTTTAAAGCTGATCTTGCTCAAGCTCGCTCTATGCAAGCATTTGGTGAAGGTCTACCTACACGTGTGTTTGCCATGACAGAAAGTCCAGGACACAACTTTAACTCTGGCCCGATTAAAACTACAGGCCGAGATTTAGACATTGCAATTAAAGATCAAGGTTGGATTGCGGTTCAAAGTAAAGAAGGTGGTGAGGCTTATACCCGTTCTGGGAGTCTAAGTTTTGACAGTACCGGTTTACTGACCAATGGCCGTGGTAATCCAGTGATGGGTGAAGCTGGGCCAATTGTACTGCCTTTACCAATAGATAAAGTTCAGATATCACCTGATGGCATTATTTCTGTAAGACCACAGGGTGCTACTGCAGATGTGATTGAAGAAGTGGCGCGAATTAAATTAGTCAATCCAGATAATGCAGAAATGATGCGTGGCGAAGATGGTTTATTTAGGCTGACATCGGGCTTAAATGCGCCGAATGATCCTAATGTAACCGTTGAGAGCGGCGCAGTTGAAGGAAGTAACGTTAATGCTGTATCGGAAATGGTGGCGTTAATTGACATTCAGCGTCAATACGAAATGCAAGTGAAGATGATGAAAAATGCCGAAGATCTAGATCGCGCATCCTCGTCTTTAATGAGAATTAGTTAGGAGTAATTATTATGCATCCCGCTTTATGGATCAGTAAAACAGGCCTTGATGCCCAACAAACCGATATTGCTGTTATTTCTAACAATGTGGCCAATGCCAGTACCGTTGGCTATAAAAAGAGCCGAGCAGTATTCGAAGATTTACTCTATCAAACCGTCAATCAGGCTGGTGGCATTAGTGCTGATAACACTAAGTTGCCCAATGGATTAAACATTGGTGCAGGTACCAAAGTTGTCGCGACGCAGAAAATGTTCACTCAGGGCAATATGCTAACAACTGACAACTCATTGGACTTAATGATTGAAGGTCCGGGTTTTTTTGAAGTTGAAATGCCGGATGGCACAGCTGCATATACCCGTAACGGCCAATTCAGTCTTGATGAAAATGGTCAAATCGTGACTCCAGGTTCAGGGTATGTTTTACAACCCTCTATTACTATTCCTGATGATGCCACTTCAATAACTGTATCTTCAGAAGGTGAAATCTCGGTTAAATTATCTGGCGCGACAGAAAGTACGGTTGTTGGTCAATTGGCGATGAGTGATTTCATTAATCCATCAGGGTTAGATCCACTGGGTCAAAACCTTTACACAGAAACGGGTTCAAGCGGCACGCCTATTCAAGGCACTGCATCATTGGACGGTTTAGGGGCGATTCGTCAAGGCGCGCTTGAGACATCGAATGTAAACGTGACTGAAGAGTTAGTGAACCTTATTCAAAGTCAGCGAATTTATGAGATGAACTCTAAAGTGATTTCAGCTGTTGACCAGATGATGTCTTACGTAACGCAAAACTTATAACGTTTGATGATTAGGAGAGGGATGATGAAAACATATCTAGTCATAGCATCAGTTATAGTGCTATCAGCTTGTAGCTCAACCCAAAAAAAGCCTATTCCTGACGATCCATTTTATGCGCCTGTTTATCCTGATGCACCCGCAACTCAGATGGTATCGACAGGCTCTATTTATATGGACCATCAAGCATCGAGTTTATATTCAGATATCAGAGCACATAAAGTGGGCGATATCATTACGGTGTTATTAAATGAGTCAACACAAGCCACTAAAAGTGCTAACAACGAAATCAAAAAAGATTCTAATTTAAGTGTCGATCCGATTTATGCCGGTGGCGGTAATGTCACCATCAAAGGGGTGCCACTCGATTTGCGCTATTCAGATTCTATGGATACCAAACGTGAGTCTGATGCCGATCAGTCAAACAGTTTAGATGGCAGTATCTCTGCCAACGTAATGCAAGTACTCAGTAACGGTAATCTAGTGATACGTGGTGAAAAATGGATTTCGATTAATAATGGTGATGAGTTTATTCGTGTTACTGGCATGGTTCGAAGCCAAGATATCACCCCAGAAAATACCGTTGAATCAACCCGTGTTGCCAATGCCCGTATTCAATACAGCGGTACTGGCACGTTTGCAGATGTCCAAAAAGTGGGTTGGTTAAGCTCCTTCTTTATGGGCGAATGGTGGCCTTTTTAAGGAGTATGCCATGAAGACTAAATCATTTTTAAAAGGTGTGGTTGTTTCAGCAGCTATTACTACAATGTTGGCCCTTACAGCGCCTGTTCAAGCGCAACGAATTAAAGATATTGCCAATGTTCAAGGGGTGCGTAGCAACCAATTGATTGGTTATGGTCTTGTTGTTGGCTTACCAGGCACAGGTGAAAAAACGCGTTATACCGAACAAACCTTTAGAACGATGCTGAAAAACTTTGGCATTAACCTACCTGATAATGTTAAACCGAAAACCAAAAACTCTGCAGTGGTAGCAGTACATGCTGAAATGCCAGCATTTATCAAACCAGGTCAAAATCTTGACATTACCGTATCCAGTATTGGTGAAGCCAAAAGTTTACGTGGTGGAACACTGCTGCAAACCTTTCTGAAAGGAGTCGACGGCAATGTTTATGCTATTGCGCAGGGAAGTTTAGTTGTTAGTGGCTTTAGCGCAGAAGGCTTAGATGGTTCGCAAGTTATTCAAAATACCCCGACAGTGGGACGTATTCCTGGTGGTGCAATGGTTGAACGTAGTGTGATGTCGCCTTTTGCTACTGGTGACCACTTGACGTTTAATCTTCATCGGTCGGATTTTTCAACTGCAAAGAGCATGGCTGATGCAATTAATAGTTTTTTAGGCCCTGGAATGGCACGCGCGTTAGACGGTACTTCTATTCAAGTAAGCGCCCCACGTGATGCTTCTCAACGAGTGTCATTTTTAGCCACATTAGAAAATGTAGAAGTCGAGATAGCCAGCGAGTCGGCGAAAGTGATTGTTAATTCTCGTACAGGTACGATTGTTGTTGGTCAAAATGTGAAGTTAATGCCAGCTGCAGTCACCCACGGTGGTCTAACGGTAACCATTGCTGAGTCCACGCAAGTTTCTCAACCTAATGCTTTTGCAAATGGTCAAACTGTTGTCACTAATGATTCAACCATTGATGTGGTTGAAGCTGACAGTCGCATGTTTCTTTTTGACCCAGGTACCACCCTTGATGAGCTTGTGAGAGCGGTAAACCTTGTAGGTGCAGCCCCTTCTGATGTACTTGCAATACTTGAAGCGTTAAAGATGGCAGGCGCTTTGCATGGAGAACTTATCATCATCTAAAAATTGTCGGTACGACTATGGAAAAGCTGTCAAATTCATCGCATTTTCTGGATCTAGGGGGACTAGATTCATTACGTTCTCAAGCTCAGAAAGACGAGAAAGGCGCGCTTAAAGAAGTCGCGAAACAGTTTGAAGGTATCTTCATTCAAATGCTGATGAAAAGCATGCGTGATGCCAATGCCGCTTTTAAATCAGATAGCCCAATGAACAGCCAAACCACCGAGTTTTTTGAAAACATGCGTGATCAACAAATGTCGGTGGATTTATCAGATAAGGGCATGTTGGGCATAGCAGACTTGATGGTGCAGCAGTTATCACCGCAAGATACCCCATTTAGACCTGCGTCAGTGCTTCGTGGTGATATCGATGCAAAAATAAAGCATGGCATGTTCGATAATCATTCTCGTGATGATAAAACGCTAAATCAACCAGCCATACCGTCTTCTAGCATTACAGTGCATTCTACTCAACAACCGGCCATTAATATTGAGCAATTATCTTCGAGCCATGATGCGATTGATGAGGCGGCACTTCAGCAAATTTTGGCAGGAAAGTCGGTGACTTCTGTTGCCACGAGTGGCAATCAATTGCCGCAAACGATAAATAAAGCCCCTAGCGAATTTGAAAATCCTGAGCATTTTGTTGCCGTGTTATATCCCCATGCAGAAAAAGCAGCGAAAGCATTAGGAACCACACCAGAAGTCTTGTTAGCACAATCAGCATTAGAAACTGGCTGGGGACAAAAAATGATTCGTCGTCATGATGGTGAGGCCAGTAACAACTTATTCAATATTAAAGCTGATAAGCGCTGGCAAGGTGATAAAGCCTCAGTGAATACCTTGGAGTATGAACAAGGGGTAGCAGTGAAGCAAAAAGCCGACTTCAGAACCTACGACAGTATTGAGCAGAGTTTTAATGATTTTGTGTCATTTATTTCAAATGGCGAGCGTTATCAAGAAGCTAAAAAAGTGGCAGCAGAGCCTGCCAAGTTTATACATGCATTACAAAAAGCTGGTTATGCCACTGATCCTCAATATGCACAAAAAGTGTTGAAGGTGATGGAGTCAGTGACCAATGGGCTTAAGTCTGTATTACCAGGAGAGACTAACTAATGGCTGTTGACTTACTAAACATTGCCCGTACGGGTGTACTGGCTGCGCAATCTCAAATGGGCGTGACCAGTAATAATATTGCCAATGCCAATACGGTGGGTTATCACCGTCAAGTGGCTGAGCAATCGTCATTAGAGTCCCAAAAAATTGGTAATAGTTTTTATGGACAGGGCACTTATGTATCCGATGTTAAACGGATATATAACGACTATGCAGCAAGAGAGTTGCGTATTGGCCAAACTGCAATGAGTGGCGCGGAAACTCGCTACACTAAAATGAACGAAATGGATCAGCTATATTCTCAAATTGGCTCTATGGTTCCTGATAGATTGACTGATTTTTTTGCCAGTATTAATAGTGTCGCCGATCTGCCTACAGATATAGGTATGCGTGACAGTATGTTAGGTGCTGCACAGCAAACTGCGACTAGCTTAAATCAAATGCAGTCTCACTTAGATTCACAGATGAAGCAAACCAATAGTCAAATTGGCGCTGTTGCAGATCGAATCAATGAAATTAGTACTGAGCTCGCCAATATTAATTTAGAGCTAATGAAATCGGGCGGTCAACAAGATAGCCAGTTACTTGATCAACAAGATGCGTTAATTCTTGAATTAAGTGAATACTCAGAAGTGAATGTGATTCCGTTAGAAAATGGTGGCAAAAGCGTCATGTTGGGCGGCTCTGTGATGCTAGTGTCTGGTGAAGTGGCTATGCAAGTGGGCACAACCACAGGCGACCCTTATCCTAATGAGCCGAGACTGACAACGTCAACAGGTAACCAAACTTTAGTTATTGATGGTTCTAAACTTGGCGGGCAACTCGGAGAGTTGTTCAAATTTAGGGATGAAACCTTAATTCCAGTTAACCAAGAGTTAGGACAACTTGCTCTAGGTGTTGCTGATGCATTCAATGAAATGCAGTCTAAGGGTTTTGATTTAAATGGTGAGCTTGGACAGAATATTTTTACCGATATTAATGATCCAACGATGGCAGCTGGCCGAGTTGGCGAATACGAAGGTAATACTGGTACTGCCAAATTAAAAGTAAATATTGATGATGTCGCTCAATTAACAGGGAGTTCATATGAGCTTTCATTTACTGCACCTTCATCTTATGAATTAAAAGATACTAAAACGGGTGAGACCCAAGCGTTAACTTATGATGCTGTGAATAACCAATTAACGGGTGGGGATGGTTTTTCTATTCAAATTGATTCAGTTCCAGCGGGTTTCGCTGATGGTGATAGGTTTGAAATAAGACCAAACGCAGGTGCAGCCGCAGGTATCGGGGTTGAAATGACAGACCCTAAAGGTATTGCTGCAGCAGGCCCTAAAATCATAGGCGAGTCAACAAATTCAGGTGATACGAGTGTTCAGTTAACTAGCATAGATCGTACTAATGCTAACTTCCCGCTCACAGACAGTGAAATCACGATTCAGATTGATACCGTCACTAATACATATCAAGCATTTGATGTCGATGGTACTGCTATTGGCGGACCTACTGCATTTACACCACCTCAAATCAGCACACCTTTTGGATTTGATTTTGAAATCGATGATAGTTCTGCTGGCGGTGTTATTGATACTTATACCTTCGACTTGTCATTTGCTGAAGGTGATAACAGTAATGCAGTTGAAATGGCTAAATTGTCAGATGCAAAATTGATGAATGGTGGCACTACAACCTTAGCCGGTGTTTTTGAGGGCAGTAAATTAGATATTGGCAGTAAAACTAAAGCGGCAGCAGTATCTGTTGCGTCTAATGAAGCGGTTTATCAGCAAGCTTACAATCGAGTTCAAAGTGAGTCTGGTGTTAATTTAGATGAAGAAGCAGCTAACCTCATGCGTTTTCAACAGTCATATCAAGCTTCCGCCAGAATCATGACAACTGCTCAGCAGATGTTTGACTCATTGCTTAGTTCTGTTCGCTAGGAGAATCAGTTATGCGAATTTCAACCGCTCAAATGTTTAACCAGAATACTTCTAGTATTTCAAAGGGGCAGTCTGCGACCAATAAAATTCTTGAACAGTTGGCAAGTGGTAAAAAGATTAATACTGCTGGTGATGATCCAGTTGCGGCAATTGGTGTTGATACCTTAAGGCAGAAAAACGCACTAGTTGATCAATATGTCAAAAATGTTGATTACGCTCAAAAGCACCTTGGATTAAGTGAAAGCAAGTTAGGCAGCACTGAAACCTTGATGAGCAGTATGCGTGAACAGCTACAACGCGCTGCAAACGGCAGTTTATCTCAGTCTGAACGGCAAATGATTGCCGATGAAATGAAAGATAGCTTAGAAGAGTTAATGTCGATAGCCAACACTAAAGACGAGTCTGGCAATTATATTTTCGCGGGGAACAACACGAATAACCCTCCGTTTGCTTTTGATAACAATGGCGAAATTGTTTATAGCGGAGATAGCGGAGAGCGGCAAAGTATTGTTGCCTCCGGTGTCACCGTAGGAACAAATGTGCCAGGGGATACGGTATTTATGAATGCCTCAAACCCTTTAGGTGACTATGGCGTCAATTATCTGCCATCCCAACAAGGTGACTTTACCGTAGATAAGGCGGCAATATTTGATTCCGCTGCTCATGTTGAAGATACCTACACGTTTAAGTTTGTTGATAACGCCGGTGTATTGGATTTACAAATAGAAGACTCTGGCGGAACAGTTATATCTACAGTGCCCAATTTTGATCCAAGTAACCCTGTAAGCTTTAACGGTATTGAGGTTCAATTGTCAGGACAGCCCGTAGCAGGTGACTCTTTCACTATGGAACCGCAAGAAACGGTCAGTATTTTAGATAGTTTTAACGAAGCTATAACTATGCTTGAAGACCCTTCTTTTGCAGATTCACCGCAAGGTAACTCAAAGTTGGCACAGCTATTGAATGATATAGATAGTGGTCAAAATCAAGTCAGTGCGGCAAGAAGTATTGCAGGCAATAGCTTGAAGAGTTTAGAAAGTATCTCTACAAATCACGCAGAAGAAAAAATCGTTAATGACAGTGCTTTATCCATGCTTGAAGATTTGGATTATGCCGCAGCAATAACTGAGTTTGAAAAACAGCAACTGGCATTAAATGCCGTGTCGAGTGTATTCGGCAAAGTCGGTTCTATTTCGTTGTTTGACTATATCTAGCAGGTTTTTGAATCTAGCAAGATATGTAAACAATAATGACCCACGTTAAATTGTAAAATTTAGCCAAGCTCCAAAGTCTTGGCAACAAAACTAAGAATGAGGATTTATTTATGGCTATTACAGTAAATACAAACGTTACATCAATGAAAGCGCAGAAGAACTTAAATACTTCAACTCAGGGACTTTCAACCTCGATGGAGCGTTTATCATCTGGTTTACGTATTAATAGTGCGAAAGACGATGCTGCAGGTCTGGCAATCTCTAACCGCTTGAACTCTCAAGTTCGCGGCTTGGAAGTGGGTATGCGTAATGCAAACGACGCCATTTCAATTGCACAAATTGCTGAAGGTGCGATGCAAGAGCAAACTAACATGCTACAGCGTATGCGTGATCTCACGATTCAATCTGAAAATGGTGCAAACAGTACTCAAGATTTAGCTGCACTGAAAGCTGAAATGGATCAACTATCGATTGAAATTGGCGAAATTGGCAATAACACAGCATTTGGCGACACTAAGTTAATGACTGGTGGCTTCTCAGCAGGTAAAAGCTTCCAAGTCGGTCATCAGGCTGGTGAAACCATATCAATTAGTGTGAAGAAAACGGATGCCAGTTCTTTAGCTGTCGGCGCATTAAATAATACGACATCGGCACAACGTTCTGCTGCATTGACAGCCATTGATGCGGCAATTACAACTATTGATACACAACGTGCTGATTTAGGTGCGAAGCAAAACCGTTTAGCACATAACATTGCTAATAGTGCTAACACTCAAGCTAATGTTGCAGATGCTAAGTCTCGGATTGTTGATGTGGATTTCGCCAAAGAAACAGCTGAAATGACCAAAAATCAGGTATTACAACAAACAGGCAGTTCAATGCTTGCACAAGCGAATCAATTACCTCAAGTTGCACTTTCGTTACTGGGGTAATTTACATCCCAGAAATGTAATTTAGTTAACCAATTGCATAAAAAGCCATATCCATTTTTTAATGAATATGGCTTTTTTAATGCCTGTAAGCCACTGTTTTCTAGCTAATATGATAAATGTTCGAAAAATGTTCAAATAATTTCTAAAGTATCTTAAAACGCTGCCGTTAAAGTATTTGTAACCCAATAGACCCGCCTGGCAATCAAGACAGGCAATGTTTTAAAGCCAGGTATAAAGAGGAATCAAATTATGGCTATTACAGTAAATACAAACGTAACTTCAATGAAAGCGCAAAAAAACTTAAACGCTTCAACTGGTAACTTAGCCACATCAATGGAACGTTTATCAAGTGGTTTACGTATTAACAGTGCAAAAGATGATGCGGCGGGTTTAGCGATTTCTAACCGTTTGAACTCTCAAGTTCGTGGTTTAGAAGTAGGTATGCGAAATGCAAATGATGCAATTTCAATTGCTCAAATTTCTGAAGGCGCGATGCAAGAGCAAACAAACATGCTTCAGCGTATGCGTGACCTGACTGTACAATCTGAAAATGGTGCAAACAGTACTGCAGATCTTACAGCTATTAAAGCTGAAATGGACGAGTTAGCACTAGAGATTACTGAAATTGGTAATAACACTGCATTCGGTGACACTAAGTTAATGACTGGTGATTTCTCTGGGGGGAAAAACTTCCAGGTTGGACACCAAGCAGGCGAAAATATCTCAATTAGTGTCAAGAAAACAGATTCTTCAGCACTAGGTGTAGGAGCATTAACTAATGCTACATCAGCAGGCCGCTCAGCCGCTCTGACTGCCATTGATGCTGCTATTACAAACATCGATACTCAACGAGCAGATTTAGGTGCGAAGCAAAACCGTTTAGCACATAACATTGCTAACAGTGCTAACACCCAAGCTAACGTTGCAGATGCTAAGTCTCGAATCGTAGATGTGGATTTCGCAAAAGAAACGGCTGAAATGACTAAGAACCAAGTGTTACAGCAAACCGGTTCAGCAATGCTTGCACAAGCTAACCAGCTTCCTCAAGTTGCACTTTCTCTTCTATAATTTGATAAGTTAAATTAAAGTTTGAAAATTTAAGAAGGGAGGTCTTGATAGATCTCCCTTTGTCATATTTAGAATTATTTTCAAAAATGATAATTATGAGGAGTAAGATGGCTATGGATATTAATTTTACTGGCACCTCGAATAACCTTATTGATAATATGGGAACTCGTCAGCTAACTGAGACCAAGGCTGCTGTTGCAGAAGAAAAGTCGAAAGTTACTGAGCTTGAAAAAGCAGAGCAAGAAAATAAAGATTTGGCAGAAAAAAAATCTGACAATCAAGAATTAGCAGATATAACCAACGATCTTAATGATATGACTGCATTGATGCGAAAAGGTTTGGCTTTCAAATTAGATGATGATTCCGGTCAAAATGTCATTAGCGTTATGGATGTAGATTCAGGTGATATAATAAGACAGATACCCAATGCTGAAGCGTTGGAATTATCAAAAAAATTGGCTGAAGTGGCAGGAATTTTGCTTAATACAGAAGCATAATATCAGCAGTTCTAGCAATTTTGCGTCGCTAACATTTTTTATCGAAGTATCTAAGAGGAAATTATGGCATTAACAGCAACTGGTATTGGCTCGGGCCTAGATATCAACACCATTGTCGGTGTATTGGTCGATGCTGAAAAACTTCCCAAAGAGGCACTGTTCGACAAAAGTGAAGCGACGATAGATGCTAAGGTTTCAGCTATCGGTTCATTGAAAAGTAAATTATCTACCTTCCAAGATGCGTTAGAGAAACTGAGCGATCCTGATTCGTTAAATATTCGCAAAGTGTCTACGGGTGACAGTATTTACTTTGGCGCAACGGCCGATAAAACAGCGCAAACAGGCAGTTATCAGATTCAAGTTGAACAACTCGCCTCTTCGCATAAAGTGGCAGGAGCAAACGTTGCTGATCCAACTTTAGGTGTTGGGGCTGGTAGTCTAGATTTGTCTGTCAACGGTGAAGCTTTTTCTGTTGATATTGAAGCGACAGATTCACTTGAAGATATCGCCAGTAAAATTAACAGTTCAACTGATAATTCTGGTGTGACAGCCACGATTATTAAAAGCGACGCAGGTAGTCGATTAGTGTTTAGTTCTGATGAACCAGGTACAGACAATGAAGTCACTATAACTGCAACAGATACTGCAGGTTCAGGGTTAAATGACATGTTTGGCGGGGGTAATCTGACGACACTACAAACAGCAGAAAATGCAGTTTTGTACATTGATGGCCAAAAAGTGACTTCTCAGTCAAATGAGGTTTCAGATGCCATCGCTGGTGTGACAATTTCACTGACTGATGCGGATGTAGCTAAAACGACAACCCTAAAAATAGAACAAGATGACGAGCTTGTTAAAGAGAATATCCAAGCGTTTGTAGATGCTTATAATACCTTGGTCACTTCTATTAGTGATATGTCTAAGTACGATACTGAAAAAGAAGAAGCGGCTGCTTTGCAGGGAGATTCGATGATCCGCTCAATCGAATCTCAAATGCGCAGTATGATCAGCAACCGAGTCGATGTTGATGGGCAAACTGTTGCTTTATATGATATTGGCATTGAAACTGACCGTTACGGTAAAATGTCTGTTGATAGCGCCAAATTAGAGACGGCACTTACAGAAAATATGGATTTAGTTGAGGGGTTATTTTCAACGCCCGATACAGGTATTGCAAGTCGTTTAGACACTATGGTTGAAGGTTATGTCAAAACTGGTGGTTTAATCGATAGCCGTAATAACAGTTTAACCAGTGAAAAGAGTCGTTTAGATGACCAACGAGACGCATTTAGTTTAAAAATGGAGCTGTTAGAAGCAAGATTATTTAAACAGTTTAATACAATGGATTTAATCGTTGCTCAAATGAACCAACAAAGTTCGGGCCTCGTAGAGCGTTTAAATTCACTTCCAGGCTCAGTTCCAAGCAGTTAATTTATGAAACAACTTAACGAAACTAATAAAAAAATAGAACAAACACTGCAGACATTAGAAAATACCCCATCAGAAAATGAACAATCTGATGAGTTGGTATCTATTTTGCAAGAGTTGACTGTAGAGCGTCAAATTTTACTCGATAGTATTGATGAGACAGATGTAGAACTTGCTAAAAAGACACTTCAAGAACAGATCGTAATTAGTGAAGGGTTTGAATTAAGGGCGAGAAATGTTCTTAAGCATATTCAGGCATTGCTTCAAGCTAGAAAGAAAAATCAACGCCAAATTAATATATATCAATCAGTCGATTCAAATAAGTAGCGAAGGTGACCTATGAGAGGATCAATAAAATCTTACCGCAAAGTATCTCTAGATAGTGAGATTGCTGTTGCTTCCCCGCATCGTTTAATCCAAATGATGTTCGATGGTGCTTTGTTGCGTTTAGCTCAAAGTCGTTACGCAATCGAAACTCAAGATTTACAAGGCAAAGGCGTTGCAATCAATAAAGCGATTGGAATTATAAACGGTCTAAATAACAGCTTGAATATGGATGTAAAAGACTCTGTAGCAGGCAATTTAAGTGAGCTTTATGACTTTATGTTACGTCGTATTTCAGAGGCAAATATGAATAATGATGTTAAAGCGATTGATGATGTTTCTGGTATTCTTCGAACCATCAAAGAAGGCTGGGATGCCATTCCTCAAGATATGCACTTGATGACTTCAGAAGCAAGTTGATACTAAGTGTTACGATTGTAAAACAGGCGCCAATGGCGTCTTTTTTATTGCTGATAAGTTTTAAGGTTGCAGTTAAAGCGAATGCTCGTTTTATTTACTTATTTGAAATAAAATGTTGAAACCTGCCTATAAAAACAACTGTTGGTGACTTAAATCAACAGCATGGTAGAATAATGTCTTCTGATGCTTGATTCTCATGCTCTGATAATACAATATTTAATTTTTGCGTATTCGTTTAAACTTTATTGCTGGTTTGGCTATATTTAAGTAAAGATTAAAAAATATGAGTATGCATTCTGCTATGTTAATGTTTATATTATAATTGTGTCTTCTGACTCAAAAAATATAGCGTGATAATCAATATTCAAGTCTAGACTCTGTAATGTGTGCTAACTCTATGATGTTTGCAAATAGACAGCCAATAACATGAATATGACTTTGAATAACTAATAACTAGAGCTTTGGCCTTCTTAATGATGCAAATAGAACAACGAATTTTAATTGTTGCTGAACCTTCTGAGCGAGTCTCTCGTCTTTGTTGTATTTTTGAATTCTTAGATGAAAAACATCATGTCATCTCTACTGATGATCTTGCTTCATTATCACGTGAATCTCGTTTTAGAGCCTTAGTCATTGATACTGAATCAGTATCGCCAGAGTTTATCAAAGATGTTCAGTCATCCATTCCTTGGCAGCCAGTATTATTGATTGGTACGCTTGAAATTAATGGTGTTAATGTACTTGGCACTATTGATGAGCCTATCAATTACCCTCAATTAACTGAGCTACTTCATTTTTGTCAGGTTTATGGTCAAGCTAAGCAACCACAAATTCCTACCAGTGCTAATCAAACTAAGTTATTCCGTTCACTCGTCGGGCGAAGTGAAGGGATAGCCAATGTTCGTCATCTGATAAGCCAAGTGGCAACTTCAGATGCGACTGTTTTAGTATTAGGTCAGTCAGGTACAGGTAAAGAAGTTGTAGCCCGCAATATTCACTACATGTCAGAGCGACGGGATGGTCCTTTCATTCCGGTAAACTGTGGCGCAATTCCACCTGAATTATTAGAAAGTGAACTTTTTGGACATGAAAAAGGCTCATTTACTGGCGCAATTTCAACTCGTAAAGGCCGTTTTGAATTGGCTGAGAATGGCACACTATTTCTAGATGAAATTGGTGATATGCCGCTGCAAATGCAGGTTAAGTTACTACGCGTATTGCAAGAAAAAGTATTTGAAAGAGTGGGTGGTTCTAAAACTATTACCACTGATGTGAGGGTTGTCGCTGCAACACATCGTGATTTAGAAACGATGATAAATGATAATTTATTTCGTGAAGATCTTTATTATCGATTGAATGTCTTTCCAATCGAAATGCCATCGCTGAGCGAGCGCCGTGATGATGTGCCTCTTTTACTGCAGGAATTGGTGAGCAGAGTCTTCAATGAAGGGCGGGGTAAAATCCGTTTTACCCAGCGTGCAATAGAATCATTAAAAGAACATAACTGGTCAGGAAACGTGCGTGAGTTATCTAACTTGGTCGAGCGCCTGACGATACTTTTCCCTGGCGGACTGGTCGATGTTAATGATTTACCGCGAAAGTATCGTTATATCGATGTGCCAGAGTACAGTGTTGAAATTAGCGAAGAGCAACAAGAGCGTGATGCATTAGCGTCAATTTTCAGTGATGATGAACCTATTGAGATCCCTGAAACCCGTTTCCCAAGTGAATTACCGCCAGAAGGTGTCAACTTAAAAGATTTATTAGCTGAGCTAGAAATCGATATGATCCGCCAGGCTCTAGAGCAGCAAGATAATGTGGTTGCTAGAGCAGCAGAAATGTTGGGGATTAGACGAACAACCTTAGTTGAAAAAATGCGTAAATATGGCATGAGCAAAGATTAACCAGTTTTGCCATAAACAGTTACACTAAAGCATGCCTCATGGCATGCTTTTTTATGCTTATGATTTACACATAACGTTTTGGCACACCAAATGCATTAGCTTACACAAAAGTTAATATTTTGACGGAGTGGCTATGTTTTCGGCGCACAGCAGTTTAGCACAATCGATGGTAGAGCCTAATTCTATTACAGAAGTGGGATCGAATTATAATACCTCAAATTCCTATGCTCTTAACGATACGGCTCAAGAAAGCTCCTATTCAGCACCTCAAGGGTTAGACTGTCAAGAAGTCGGTTCTCAAGCTCTTGATAATCAAGACCTTGCCCCCCAAAAAAACGATAATCTTTCCGTGGCTTCAGCAAGCGTTAATCATGATTTAGCTGGACAAATAGCCCGTTCAGCACCGCAAAAGGCGGCGAATATGTCAAATCAAATGGCGCACATTCTGCAAGCTATGCCTTCAGGTGTTGTTATCATTAATGGTGATGGACTGGTTACATTGGCAAACCCTGTGGCAACAGAGCTTTTAGGTAGACCGCTACAAGGGGCTAAATGGTTCGATATTATTAACCGCGCTTTTTCACCGCAAGAAGATGATGGCCATGAAGTCTCACTTAAAAACGGTCGAAGAGTTAAACTGGCGATTACTCCGTTAACGCCAGAACCTGGACAATTGATTGTTTTAACAGATTTAACCGAAACGCGTTTATTACAGAAAAATTTGTCGCACCTCCAACGCTTATCGGCGTTAGGCAAAATGGTCGCAACCTTGGCTCACCAGGTAAGAACACCGCTTTCTGCCGCTATGTTATATGCATCTAACCTTGCTAGTCCAAAACTGAATGATACGGCTAAAAAACGATTTCAAACTAAATTAGTCGACAGGTTGAATGAACTTGAGCGACAAGTAAATGACATGCTGTTAATGGCTAAAAATAAGCAAGATGATGCATCCCAGGTGACGGATGTTGAAGATATTATCGAACCTGTACTTGCTAGTTGTGAACCCATTGCTGAAAAAAAACAGTGTCAGTTAAATTATTTTAATCAAGCCAGTGAACGAATGCTAGCTAATAGTAATGCGCTAAGTTCAGCAATTAATAACGTTGTTATGAATAGCTTAGAGGCTAATGCCACAGAAATTAGAATCATTACAGCTTCATCTAATACTCATATTAATATTGATGTTATTGATAATGGCAAAGGATTAGCAGCTGATATGCAGCAACAAATTCTAGAGCCATTTTTTACAACCAAAAGCCAAGGTACAGGTTTAGGCTTAGCAGTGGTTCAAACGGTAGTAAGAAATCATAAAGGGACAGTGCAAGTCTCATCACAACCAAATAAAGGCTGTTTAATCAGATTGTCATTCCCGATTTATCAATCGCATAAAACTCAGACGACAGGTTTCGAAAGTGAAGTGTTAAACAATGAAGCATTAGCTGATAACAATATTACAGATAACGACTTCAGTAAAACAGAACGTGGCGCAGAAAATCACAATAGCCCGGAGGCATCACATGGGTGAAGCAAAACTATTACTCGTTGAAGATGATGCATCTTTACGTGAGGCCTTACTCGACACCTTACTGCTGGCAAGCTATGAATGTGTTGATGTTGCATCTGCAGAAGATGCAATTCTTGCTCTCAAGTCAACAGAATTTGATTTGGTTATTAGTGATGTTCAAATGGAAGGCATTGGTGGTATAGGCTTGTTAAATTATTTACAGCAGCAAAACTGTAAAGTGCCAGTGCTACTGATGACCGCTTATGCAACCATTGATAGTGCGGTTAGTGCGATTAAACTTGGTGCTGTTGATTATCTAGCGAAACCATTTGCGCCAGAAGTACTACTTAACCAAGTGTCACGTTATTTACCCCTAAAGCAAAATCTTGATCAGCCTGTGGTGGCTGATGACAAAAGTTTGGCATTACTTTCTATTGCCCAGCGTGTAGCCAGTTCAGATGCGTCAGTGATGATTATGGGGCCAAGCGGTTCAGGAAAAGAGGTATTGTCACGATACATACATCAAAATAGCTCGCGTTCACAACAACCCTTTATTGCAATTAATTGTGCCGCCATTCCAGAAAATATGCTCGAAGCGACATTATTTGGTTATGAAAAAGGCGCTTTTACTGGCGCATACCAAGCTTGTCCCGGTAAATTTGAACAAGCTCAAGGTGGTACGATTTTATTAGATGAAATTTCAGAAATGGAATTAGGTCTACAAGCTAAGCTACTGCGAGTGTTACAAGAACGAGAAGTTGAACGTTTAGGCGGGCGTAAAACTATTTCTCTTGATGTGCGTGTGCTTGCTACTTCTAACAGAGACTTAAAAGAAATGGTGGCATCAGGCGGTTTCAGAGAAGATTTATATTATCGAATTAACGTATTCCCGTTAACTTGGCCTGCTTTGAATCAACGACCAGCTGATATCTTACCACTTGCGCGTCATTTATTGGTTAAGCATGCTAAGAATGCCAATATCTCACCTGTGCCGACTTTGGATGAAGTGGCTTGTAGACGTTTGTTGACTTATCGCTGGCCAGGAAATGTTCGTGAGCTGGATAATGTGATTCAACGAGCACTCATTCTTCATACTGGAGAGGCTATTTCAACAGCAGATATCATATTAGATTCAAATGAAGTTGAATTACAGCAACCTGAACCTACTCAAGTCAAACCTGTAGTTGAAAATGAAGGACTTGGTGATGAGTTAAAAGCTCAAGAGCATGTAATTATTCTTGAGACACTTAACCAGTGTAATGGTAGCCGCAAAGACGTTGCGGAAAAGCTAGGCATCAGTGCTAGAACCTTACGCTATAAAATGGCCAAAATGCGCGATATGGGAATACAAGTCCCTGCCTAGCTTTTAGCTAGACTCCTACAAAGTAAACCTGATCTAGCTATCGATCAGGTTCACTTGTTCACTTGCTAATCAAACAGTCATCCATTGGTAATAAAATCACCCAAACTATCGCGTTAATTCTATTGTTGGCATCCTACTTGCTAAATCTATTCTAACTGGTTTTTAGTCGTCAAATATCCGACGAATAGGAGATTACAATGCAGATTAGCTCGAATCCTTTCTTACAAGAAATGCAATCACTTCGTGGTGAAATCTCGCCTAATCTTCGCTCACCTATCCAACCGGATATGATCCAGAAAGTAGGCAATACTTCAGGTGCAGACTTCGGAGAATTGCTTTCTCAAGCTGTTGGCGGTGTGACAGAGTTACAGAAAAACTCGGCTAATCTAGCCACTCGTTTAGAGATGGGTGATTCTACGGTAACTTTATCAGATACCGTTATTGCTCGTGAAAAATCTGGTGTGGCTTTTGAAGCGACAGTACAGGTAAGAAATAAGCTTGTCGAAGCTTACAAAGAAATTATGAGCATGCCTGTTTAGGCCTCTTTATCAGATTAGAAAGTAGGTAATTATTGTGAGTACAGATCTCGTATTAGATTCAGATACCGCTAGTAGCACAGGGATTCAGCAGGAAAATAAACCTGGTTTGATGAGTTCTTTTGGTAGTGCTGATTTTATGCGTCAAATTACTATGATTCTGGCATTAGCCGTTTGTTTAGTATTGGCTGTATTTATGATGATGTGGGCGCAAGAGCCTGAGTACAGACCGTTAGGTCAAATGGAAACAAACGAAATGATCCAAGTGTTGGACGTTTTGGATAAAAATAAAATTGCCTATAAAATTTCTGGTGATGTCGTCAGTATTCCTGAAGACAAATATCAAAATGTAAAACTATTACTCGCTCGTGCAGGCGTTGAAGCATCAAGCCAGCCAACAGATTACCTAAGTAAAGACAGTGGCTTCGGTGTTAGCCAACGAATGGAGCAAGCACGCTTAAAGCAAAGCCAAGAAGTCAATTTAGCCCGAGTAATTGAAGAGCTAAATAGCGTAACTCGCGCTAAAGTTATTTTAGCTTTGCCAAAAGAAAATGTTTTTGCTCGCAATAAATCTAAACCAAGTGCAACTGTAGTGGTCAATGTTCGTCGAGGCAGTTTAGGACAAGAAGAAATTGACTCTATCGTTGATATTGTTGCTTCAGCAGTACAGGGTTTAGACCCAACGAGAGTGACTGTAACTGACTCTAATGGCCGTTTATTAAATTCAGGCAGCCAAGATGCTGCATCATCTAGAGCGCGCCGCGAACAAGAATTGGTTCAACAGAAAGAAGCTGAGTATCGTAATAAAGTCGAATCGATTTTAATGCCGATATTAGGACCTGAAAATTTTACTTCTCAGGTCGATGTGAACATGGATTTTACAGCGGTTGAACAAACGGCCAAACGCTTTTCACCTGATTTACCTGCGATTCGTAGTGAAATGACCATTGAACGTAATTCATCAGGTCAATCAATGGGCGGTATTCCTGGCGCTTTATCAAATCAACCGCCAATGGAATCAAACATCCCACAAGAAGTCGGTGAAGCTGAAACTACCTCAGTCAGTGGTGACAGCCACCGTGAAGCGACCCGTAACTTTGAGTTAGACACCACAATTAGTCATACACGTCAGCAAGTTGGTCAAGTAAGACGAGTCAGCGTGTCAGTGGCGATTGATTATAAACCAGGCGCAGTTGATGAAAATGGTGTGGTCACTAGAGTGCCAAGAACCGAACAAGAGCTGACGAATATTCGTCGTTTACTGGAAGGGGCTATGGGCTTTACTAGCCAACGTGGTGATACTTTAGAAGTGGTTACCGTTCCATTTATGGATCAATTAATTGAAGCATTACCTGAGCCTGAATTATGGGAGCAACCTTGGTTTTGGCGTGCGGTAAGACTGGTTTTAGGTGCATTATTGGTCTTAGTCTTAATTTTATTTGTTATCAGACCAATGTTGAATAAGTTGCTGAAAGCCAATGAAGTTGAAATGCCAGAAGAGGCTCGCTTAGGTCATGAATTGGCTGAGATTGAAGATCAATATGCTGCAGATACACTCGGAATGCTCAATACTCAGCAAGCTGATTATAGTTATGCAGATGATGGCTCAATTCAAATTCCAAATCTTCATAAAGATGATGATATGATTAAGTCAATACGGGCATTAGTGGCAAATGAACCTGAACTTTCTACCCAAGTAATTAAGAGTTGGTTACAAGACGATGGCAAATGATGACGTTGCGGTAGCAGAGGCTACTAAAGGGTTTAACCCAGATGATTTAACGGGAACTGAAAAGACCGCTATATTACTGTTAAGCCTAAGCGAAGCTGACGCGGCTTCAATACTAAAACACTTGGAACCAAAACAGGTTCAAAAAGTCGGTATGTCTATGGCGGCCATGGAAGACTTTGGTCAAGAAAAAGTCATTGGCGTACATAAGTTATTTCTTGAAGAAATTCAAAAATTCTCGTCTATTGGTTTTAATAGTGAAGAGTTCGTAAGAAAAGCCTTAACAGCAGCACTTGGCGAAGATAAAGCCGGTAATTTAATTGAACAAATTATCATGGGTAGCGGTGCTAAAGGCTTAGATTCATTAAAATGGATGGATGCACGTCAAGTTGCAACCATCATTCAAAATGAGCATCCGCAAATTCAAACCATTGTTTTATCTTATCTAGAACCTGATCAGGCAGCAGAAATATTCAGTCAGTTTCCTGAAAATACTCGCTTAGATCTGATGATGCGTATTGCTAATTTAGAAGAAGTACAGCCAGCTGCATTGCAAGAATTGAATGATATTATGGAGAAACAGTTCGCAGGCCAAGGCGGCGCACAAGCAGCGAAAATGGGTGGACTTAAAGCTGCTGCTAATATTATGAACTTCTTAGATACAGGCGTTGAAAGCCAGATTATGGAAACAATGCGTGAATCAGACGAAGAGATGGCTCAGCAAATTCAAGATCTTATGTTTGTATTTGAAAACTTGATTGATGTTGATGACCGCGGAATTCAAGTTTTACTAAGAGAAGTACAGCAAGATGTGCTGATGAAGGCATTAAAAGGCACTGATGACCAATTGTCAGATAAAATTATCGGTAATATGTCTAAACGTGCCGGTGAATTATTACGTGATGATCTTGAAGCAATGGGACCTATTAGGATCAGTGAAGTTGAAGTGGCCCAAAAAGAAATTCTCGCAATTGCTCGTCGCTTAAGTGATAGTGGTGAAATTATGCTTGGTGGTGGTGGTGGTGAAGAGTTCTTATAACACCATCAATATAATTTTATCCTTAAGGCATTACCGTTTAGCTGCAATATAAAACCATTAATCGCTTTAGAAATTAGGCATATCCATGACGGAATCTAAAACCAATAAATCAATCGAAAATGATGACTTAGATTTCAGTCATTGGCAATTGCCTGATGTCACCGAAGATCAAACAAACTCTCCGTCTAATTTATTTGGACACTTAGGTAGCCAAAACCCACCTGCTAAATCAGAAGAAAAACCGCTTCTACCTCCAACCATGGCAGAAATTGAACAAATCAGAGTTGAAGCTGAGCAGGAAGGGTTTGAGCAAGGAAAAGTAGCAGGTCACAGCCAAGGTCTTGAGCAAGGTAAACTTGAAGGTCTTGAAGTCGGGCACGCTGAAGGCTTTGCTCAAGGGGAACAACAAGGCTATGAAGTTGGCCAAGTTAAAGTCAATGAAGTGCTCGAAAAATTAACTCAATTGGTAAAACAATTCGAACAACCATTAATGTTACTTGATGCTGAAATTGAAGCAGAAGTATTACAGTTAGCAATCAACCTAGCTAAATCTATTGTTGGTCATGAACTCAAAACCCATCCTGAGCATATTTTATCAGTCTTGCGTCAAGGTGTTGACTCCCTGCCGATTAAAGAGCAACAGATTAAACTCAGACTGCATCCAGATGATGCTACCTTAGTGATGCAATTATACAGTGATGCACAATTAGAAAAAAATCATTGGGACATTGAAGCTGACCCTTCATTAAATCTAGGTGATTGTATTATCAATAGCATGCGTTCAAGCGTTGATTTGCGGGTAGAAGAGAGAATGCGTCAGGTATTGCAAGAGTTACACGAGCAAGCCTCTGGCATTCAAGCAAATGTGCAAACGATAAAAACTGAACATCCGCAATATACGACTGAGGTCGTGGATCACTTACCAGAAAGACAATCTTCAAGCTTAACGACGGAAAACAGTCAAATTACTGAAGTGACTGATTCCGAAATCAGTGAGAATGATACAAGTCTGCAAGAAGCAACTCGTCATGAACCATTGATAGAAGAATCATCTATAAAAGATCAAAGTTTCCAAGTTGCAGATTCTTCAGTTGACCTTCATAACACAACAGCAATTGAAAATGGTGCAGATGAGCAATCCAAAATTTTAGAAACTGATGAGGTACGAGACAATGCAAAGCCGTCAACATCAGTTACTGAATAAACTCAAGAACCAAAGTCAAAAAGTCAGCCCACTTAGGCCGGTAGCCAGTGGGCAGTTAGTGCGTGTTGTGGGCTTAACATTAGAAGCTACAGGCTGCAGAGCACCAGTGGGCAGTTTATGCTCGATTGAAACTATGGCGGGTGAATTAGTTGCCGAAGTGGTCGGGTTCGATGACGAGCTGTTGTACTTAATGCCCGTTGATGAATTAAGAGGTGTACTACCTGGGGCAAGAGTGCGGCCATTAGGTGAGCAGTCAAGTTTGAATGTCGGACTGAGTTTGTTGGGCAGAGTGCTTGATGGCAGTGGTTCACCACTTGATGGCTTAGGGCCATTAAATACAGATCAACAAGCTTCTCGCCATGCACCGCCAATTAATCCACTTGCTAGACGCGCCATTTCTGAACCTTTAGATGTAGGGGTAAGGGCCATCAATGCCATGCTAACAGTGGGTAAGGGTCAGCGAATGGGCTTATTTGCTGGCTCCGGTGTGGGTAAAAGTGTGCTATTAGGCATGATGACTCGCGGGACAACTGCTGACATTATTGTTGTAGGGCTAGTGGGCGAGCGTGGTCGTGAGGTAAAAGAGTTTATTGAAGAGATCCTTGGTGAAGAAGGACGTGCTCGCTCCGTTGTCGTAGCCGCACCAGCTGACACTTCGCCATTAATGCGTCTTCGTGCTTGTGAAACATCCACTCGTATAGCTGAATACTTTCGTGACTTGGGGTACAACGTTTTATTATTGATGGATAGCTTAACCCGCTATGCTCAGGCGCAACGTGAAGTGGCGTTAGCTGTTGGAGAACCGCCAGCAACAAAAGGCTATCCGCCATCAGTATTTGCTAAATTACCAAGACTGGTTGAACGGGCAGGTAACGGAGGCCCTGGACAAGGTTCCATTACTGCTTTTTATACTGTACTGACAGAAGGTGATGATCAGCAAGATCCCATTGCAGATGCGTCAAGAGCGATTCTTGATGGTCACATTGTTTTATCTCGCACACTTGCTGATTCTGGTCATTACCCAGCTATTGATATTGAACAATCTATTAGTCGTGTTGCGCCAATGGTGATTGCGCCAGAACATTTAGAATCGATGCGTTTAGTTAAGCAAATGTATTCTACCTATCAGCAAAATCGCGACCTCATATCCATTGGAGCATATTCTCAAGGTAGCGATCCGCGAATAGACAATGCCATTAGATTACAACCTGCGATGAATGCATTTTTAAGACAGGGTTTTAAAGATGTTATCTCGTTTAATGATAGCCAAACTATGGTGGGGCAAATCGCTGCCCAATGTAAATAATGCGCCGCGCTGATCCTCTGTTGACAGTATTAAAAATCAATAAAGAAGCTGAAGAGCAAGCTGCTTTGCAATTAAAGTCTGCCCAGCTTGAGCAGCAAAAGTGTCAAGGTCAGCTAGATGCACTGAATAACTATCGTCTTGAATACATGAAGCAAATGGGTGAAACCCAAGGTAAAACTTTAAGTGCCAGTGAATACCATTCATTTCATGAATTTATTAAGCAAGTCGATCAAGCGCTCATTCAACAAGTTAATGCAGTAAAAGAAGCTGAAAAACAAACGGGTTATCGCCAAGTACATTGGCAAGAAAAGCAGCAAAAACGTAAAGCTGTGGAAATGTTACTAGAAAAAAATGCATTAAAAGCGCAAATAATTGCAAATAAACGTGAACAAAAAGCATCGGATGAATTTGCGATGCAACAATTCATCCGTAAAAAACCTCGCTAGAAATCTTCTTAAACTTAACGCTTAAACTTGACTCAAAACTTTCATTTTTCAGTCTGATAGTTACCTTGCGATGAAAGAGTAAATAACCTTAAAAACCAATATTCTAATAAGCTGGCATTTTAATTGCTTATTTATAGAGTTAGTTAGTGAAGTGTCAGCTTTGTGACTGTTATCAGGATCCGATTGTTGTACCAATTGGTTCGTTATGAGTGATGTTGAGTGGAGTTTGTTATGCAACAAATGAGCAGTATTTTATTGGGGAATAGTGGCAAAACCACCAATTCGCAGGTTTCAGGAACCGTGCAACTCGATGATAAACAGTCTTTTTTATCTGTCTTTAATCAAGCATCACAAGTGGATGTAGATAAAACTAAGCTCAGTCTAAATACTAATGAACAACCAGCTAGTATCGATGCTCCATCGGCAGAAGGTTCGGATGTTGATCTTATTTTTGCTCAAATAGATTTAGCTGAAAATTTCGATACTCAGGCAGATATTGAAAAAAGTGGCAAAGACTTGCCGCTTGAATCTGAGTTGTCAGAGTTAGCGCTTTCTCAAGCCGATAGCGAATTAGTGTTAACTGAAGAGACTCAGCATTCAATTGAAAAGGGTTTATTGGTTAATGAGCTCGCAGTTGATGTTTTGCCGAAAGAAGCAGGAATTGACATAGGAATTGAAAAGGCTATTGAGACGGTTATTGATGATATTGATAAAGAGTTAGGTACCGAAATAAGTACCACTTCTTTTTTAAGTTCACTGAACACTGAGCAACTAGATGCATTGACTCAATTTTCTTCGGTGAGTGAACAAGATCTTGCCGCCTTAAGTGCTGTTGAACTGAACAAACTAATTAATGGCTATAATCAACAAATCAACATCACTGATAACCAAGCCTTACCTTTGTTAATCGATGGGAAACTCAATAACCAGACAGCAACAATCCCTGTTGCAGAGGCCAATGCTGATTTAATTACTGCTGAAAAAGCTAAGCTTGCTAACTCAACATCTAATATCGCAAATAGTGTCCAAAGTGATGCGAATGCCACTGATACAGCTAACAATATTGCCGCTTCAGCTCAGGTTGCCAATGCTGAGAAAGTTGCGGCTGATTCAAAAGTCATAGCTGATACGAATAAACTAGCTAAGAACGAAGATAAAGAAAGTGCCCCTGTGAATCTTAGTAAAGCCGAGATAAGTGTGGCATTAGATAAACCAACCTCCAAAGTCGCCTTTAATAATGCCATGGTTAATGCAGCAGCTAACTCAAGTCAATCAACACTTGCTGAACTAGGGCAAGAGAGTGAAACGATAGATGTAAAAGCACTACAAAATCAAAGCAGTTTTACACCACAGCACAAAAGTGATGTACCTCAATTTCAACTTTCGTTACGTCAAGGGGCTGAGTCCGTAGTGCAAATGCAGGATATGATTCAAAAGTTTGCACCTGTAATGAAACAACAACTTATCACTATGGTTGGACAAGGCGTTCAGCATGCTGAAATTCGTCTAGATCCAGCCGAGCTTGGGCACATGGTAGTAAAAGTTCAAGTTAACGGTGAGCAAACTCAAGTACAGTTCCAAGTAGCTCAATCTCAGACAAAAGACCTCATTGAGCAAGCGATTCCAAAATTGAGAGAAATGCTGGCTGAAGAAGGATTACAACTTGCTGATAGCCATGTATCTCAAGATGGCGAAAGCCAGAAAAAATCCGAGTATGATGAACAAAACAGCAGTGGCGAGAATATGCTGGATGAAATTTCAGCACAAGAACTCGAGATTGCTACAAAACATGCAAAGAGTAGCAATTCAGCTATAGATTATTACGCCTAAGTCGGTAATCTATAGCCATTACGTTAATGCAGTCAAAGCCCTGTAATAATTGAGATGAGATTATTACCAATGTGGCAGCACATAAAATGGAATAAATGATGGCTGAAGAAGAATCTCTAGAGTTAACAACAGAAAACCAACCTAAAAGTAAGAAAAAGCTGATTATCTTTATTGCTATCGGTGTCGTCGTTATTGGTCTGATTGCAGGCGCGGCATTATTTTTTCTAGGAGGCGAAGAGGAGTCAATTCCTGCAACTCCTGGTACTGCAACTTCAGCAGAAGCCGAAGTTGATGAATCTAAAAAAGGCAAGGCTAATTATGTCGGCATGCCGAGGCCATTTTTGTTTAACCTTCCTGGGGTTGATCGAGCTCGCTTAGTGGAAATAAAAGTACAATTGATGGTACGTGGCGATGATGGTCAAACTGCGAAAATGCACATTCCATTAATTGAAGATGCTTTATTAACCACGTTTAGTGCTGCAGATGTACAAAAGCTAAGTACTCAGGCTGGTAAGGACGAACTAAGACAATTAGCGCTACTTAATGTGCAAAATACACTACAACCTGTAGCTGGCCGCAAAATAGTAGAAAAAGTACTATTTACTGGTTTTGTGATGCAATAACACCAGTGAATAAGACAAGGTGATAATGTGAGTGATTTATTAAGCCAAGACGAAATTGATGCGTTGCTTCACGGAGTCGATGATGTTGATGAGGATGACATTAACGACGGTGAGGATACTCGTGTCTATGATTTCTCCTCTCAAGACCGCATCGTTCGTGGACGAATGCCGACGCTGGAAATTGTAAATGAGCGTTTTGCCCGCCATTTACGAATTAGTATGTTTAATATGATGCGCAGAGCTGCTGAAGTGTCAATTAATGGCGTACAAATGCTTAAGTTTGGCGAATATGTCCATACATTATTTGTTCCTACTAGTCTTAATATGGTGCGTTTTAGCCCACTTAAAGGGACTGCCCTGATTACCATGGAGGCGCGTTTAGTCTTTATTTTGGTAGACAACTTCTTTGGTGGTGATGGTCGTTTCCATGCAAAAATTGAAGGCCGTGAATTTACGCCAACAGAAAGACGTATTGTTCAATTATTGCTGAAAATTATTTTTGAAGATTATAAAGATGCTTGGGCTCCAGTCATGGATGTTGAATTTGAGTATTTGGATTCAGAAGTCAACCCGGCTATGGCGAACATTGTTAGTCCGACGGAAGTTGTGGTGATTAACTCTTTTCATATTGAAGTTGATGGTGGCGGTGGTGATTTTCATATCACTATGCCTTACTCGATGATTGAACCTATCCGTGAGTTACTTGATGCGGGTGTTCAAAGTGATAAGCAAGATACTGACATGCGTTGGGGACAAGCCTTACGTGATGAAATTATGGATGTGCAAGTCGGTATTGATGCCAATATCATTGAGCATGAAGTCAAACTTCGTGATGTCATGGAATTCAAAGCAGGGGATGTTATACCGATTGAATTACCTGAGCACATCATGATGCGAATTGAGGATTTACCCACTTATCGATGTAAATTAGGTAAATCTAGAGATAACTTAGCGTTGAAGATCAGCGAGAAAATTCCTCGTCCTGAGACAGCTAAATCAGAACTACAGTTAATTACGCGCAAAGGTAAAGCGCGTGATATTTCAGAATTATAAGGTGACATGATGAGCGATGATACTGACGATTGGGCTGCGGCAATGGCAGAGCAAGCACTTGAAGAGGCCAATGTTGCCGAACAAGTAGAACTCGACGAGCTCGTAGATGATTCAAGCCCTATTTCTCAAGCAGAAGCTGATAAACTTGATAGCATCATGGATATTCCTGTGACAATCTCGATGGAAGTCGGGCGCAGTTTTATCAGTATTCGTAATCTACTGCAGTTGAATCAAGGTTCAGTAGTGGAATTAGACAGAGTGGCAGGCGAACCTCTAGATGTAATGGTAAACGGCACTTTAATTGCTCATGGTGAAGTGGTTGTGGTCAATGATAAGTTCGGTATTCGTTTAACGGATGTCATTAGTCAAACAGAACGAATCAAAAAGCTAAAGTAAAATAATTTCAAATTATCAGTTAAGGGTTCATTTGTGCTAAATGCAGTTAGTCTATTCGTGGTGGCAAGTTCTGCCGTCACTGAAGCGTCAAATTCAGAATCAGCCAATTCAGAAATAGCCATCCGTGGTGCTGAAACATCGAATATCGCTGCATTATCAAGCATGATGGGTGGGCTGATCCTTGTTATCGCCATTATTTTTGTATTAGCTTATATCGTTAAAAAGCTTAACTTGGTTCAATCAAATCAGGGGGTGATAAAAACTGTTGCGATGACCCCTTTAGGCCAAAAAGAAAAAATTGTTTTGATTGAATTAGAAGGGCAACAGTATTTACTCGGCGTTACTGCTCAGCAAGTGAATTTGATTGAAAAGCTCGATACGGCTGTTAATGTCGAAACGACGTCTTTTGCTAGCAGGTTAAAGCAAGCCAAACAGCAAGCCAGTCAACAAGAAAAAGAGCAGGCTAAGGAATAGCAATAATGAAAAAGTGGATAGTGTTAGTCTTATTTGCCGCTGTTTTTTTTACGCCATTGAGTTTTGCTGAAGATGGGATATTAAAAGCCGTTACGGTTTCAACCGGTGCTGATGGTAGTACAGAGTATTCTGTAACAATGCAAATATTGCTGCTGATGACGGCAATGAGTTTTATCCCTGCAATGGTGATAATGCTCACTTCGTTTACGCGGATCATTGTAGTGCTATCTATTTTGCGTCAAGCTTTGGGGTTACAGCAAACACCATCTAATCAAGTACTCATTGGTATGAGTATGTTCATGACATTCTTTATTATGGCGCCAGTATTTGATCAAATTTACGATCGAGCTGTAGAGCCTTATATCAATGAATCTTTAACAATGCAGCAAGCCTATGAAGTCGGTAAAGAGCCGCTGCGTGCATTTATGTTATCTCAAGTCAGAACCACAGATTTAGAAACCTTTATTGAAATTTCCGGCTACACCAATATTGCGTCGCCAGAACAAGCGCCAATGAGTGTATTGGTACCTGCTTTTATTACCAGTGAATTAAAAACTGCATTCCAAATTGGCTTTATGTTATTTGTGCCATTTTTAGTTCTTGATTTAGTGGTTGCGAGTATTTTAATGGCAATGGGTATGATGATGTTGTCGCCGATGATTGTGTCACTCCCATTTAAAATAATGCTGTTTGTATTGGTTGATGGTTGGGGATTGGTGTTAGGAACGCTGGCAAACAGTTTTGGTAGATAGGGAGCGTTACTGATGTCACCAGAGTCACTGATTGATATTTTTCGTGAAGCGTTATCTGTAATTGTCTTGATTGTATCGGCAATTATTTTACCTGGCTTATTTATAGGTCTGATTGTGGCTGTATTTCAGGCCGCAACTTCAATCAATGAACAGACATTAAGTTTCCTTCCTAGATTATTAACTACGCTATTTTCGTTGATATTTCTTGGCCATTGGCTAGTGCAAACCATGATGGATTTTTTTTACACTATGGTGAATATGATCCCTCAGGTGATAGGTTAGTCCTGTGGAAATTTTATTTGAAGAAATCAGTCGAACAATAGCCGCATATGTTTGGCCGTTATTTAGAATATCTTCAATGTTAATGGTTATGGCCGTTTTTGGTGCCAATACCACCCCAGCAAGAATTCGTTTGTTTTTATCTGTTGCGATTACTGTTGCCGTAGCACCTGTACTTCCAGCACCAGTTGATCCTATCGAGTTGTTCTCATTAAGTGCTGTGTTTATTTCGGCGCAGCAAATACTCATTGGCACAGCTATGGGGTTTGTGACAATTTTAGTGATGCAAACCTTTGTACTAACGGGGCAGATTATTGGTATGCAAACCAGTTTAGGTTTTGCTTCTATGGTCGATCCTAGTTCAGGTCAGCAAACACCAGTTGTAGGTAATTTCTTTTTATTGCTGGCTACGTTGATTTTTCTCGCCGTTGATGGACATTTGTTGATGTTTAAAATGCTGGTGGCGAGTTTCGATACTATCCCCATTTCAAATCAGGGTTTTAGCATTACTAATTACCGAAAATTAGCCGAGTTTGGTGGTTATATGTTTGGTGCGGCGTTAACGATGTCGATTTCAGCAATCGTGGCATTACTGCTGATTAACTTATCATTTGGTGTGATGACGCGCGCATCACCTCAACTGAATATTTTTGCCATTGGCTTCCCGGTAACAATGGTAAGCGGGTTATTGATTTTGTGGCTTACATTAGGGCCCATCATGTCTCATTTCGATGAGGTTTGGCTGCGAGGCCAATTATTGATGTGTGATATTTTGCAATTGACCTGTCAAATTGACGGCTCATTAACTCAGTAGGTTACTGATGGCAGAAGATACAGGTCAAGAACGCACAGAGGACCCCACCGCCAAGCGACTGCAACAGTCGCGTGAAAAAGGACAGGTGGCACGCTCTAAAGAGTTAGGTACAGCGGCTGTTTTATTAGCATCAGCTGTAGGGTTCGCAATCGTTGGGCCTAATCTTGCCCGAAGTCTGCACACTATCATGACACAAATATTGACCATGGAGCGGGATCAAATATTTGATACCAACTCAATGTTTCTGGTTTGGGGAGTGGTTGGCAATGAGCTTGCTTTTCCACTCATCAGTTTTATTGCATTTCTCGCCTTAATTGCTTTTATCGGTAATATCATTCTGGGTGGTATGACGTTCTCAGTTAAAGCTTTTATGCCCAAAGGCAGTAAAATGAATCCTGCTAAAGGGTTTAAGCGAATGTTTGGTACACAAGCTCTAGTTGAGTTGACCAAGGGCATCGCTAAATTTGCTGTAGTGGCTGTATCAGCCTATTTTTTATTGAGTTTTTACTTCTTTGAGATAATGACTCTCTCGACAGACCATCTACCTGGCAACGTTTACCATGCACTAGAGTTGTTAGTATGGATGTTTATTCTGTTATGTTCTTCAATGCTATTTATTGTGGTGATTGATGTGCCATTTCAAATATGGAATCACAATAAACAATTGAAAATGACCAAGCAAGAAGTCAAAGATGAATACAAAGACACTGAAGGTAAACCTGAAATAAAAGGCCGAATTAGACAAATGCAGCACGAGATGGCCAACAAAAGGATGATGTCTGAAGTACCAAATGCAGATGTTATTGTGGTTAACCCTGAACATTATGCTGTAGCGGTCAAATACGATGTTAGTCAGTCAGCTGCGCCTTTTTTAATTGCGAAAGGCATCGATGATGTCGCATTTAAAATTCGTGAAATTGCCAGAGAGCATGAAGTACCGATTGTGTCGGCGCCACCTTTAGCACGTGCTATATACCATACGACGAAAATTGACCAACAAGTGCCTGAAGGGTTATTCACTGCAGTCGCACAAATCTTGGCATATGTATTCCAGCTCAAGCAGTATCAAAAAGGTAGGGGCAAGCGACCTAAGCCCGTGCCAATCAATCAACCTATCCCTGATGATTTAAAACACTAAATCGTTTACAAAACCTTCAATTAACCCAGCGGCCCTTTTGAAACTATTCTTTTGGCTTAGTAATTGCATTTTACTGTTGTCAGCGTCAAGAATATTACTATAAAGGTTTCCTACTGATGGATGTAAAAGCAGCATTAGGTCAAGTTAAACAAGTTAGATTAAGTACTTTTAAAGGTATAGGTACGCCATTATTAGTGCTTGCAGCACTCGGTATGGTGGTTTTGCCCATGCCTGCCTTTTTGTTGGACATCTTGTTTTCATTCAACATTGCTTTAGCACTCGTTGTACTGCTTGTTGCTATTTATTCTGATAGACCATTAGATTTTGCCGCATTCCCCAGCGTTCTGTTAGTCGCAACGCTACTTAGATTGGCACTCAATGTTGCCTCAACCCGAATCGTGTTATTGGAAGGTCATAACGGTGGTGATGCCGCAGGTAAAGTCATTGAAGCCTTCGGTTCTGTGGTTATTGGTGGTAACTACGCTGTAGGTTTAGTGGTTTTCCTGATTCTTATTATCATCAACTTTGCTGTTGTTACCAAAGGTGCTGGCCGTATTTCTGAAGTGAGCGCCCGTTTTACATTGGATGCCATGCCAGGGAAGCAAATGGCGATTGATGCCGATTTAAATGCTGGCACATTAACGCAAGATCAAGCTCGCGTACGCCGCGCTGAAGTGACCAAAGAAGCTGACTTTTACGGTGCGATGGATGGTGCATCAAAATTTGTTAAAGGTGATGCCATTGCGGGTATCATGATTTTGGTGATTAACATTCTCGGTGGTTTTGTGATCGGTATGGTTCAACATGGATTGGATTTTTCCAGTGCTGTAGAAATCTACACTTTATTGACCATTGGTGACGGCTTAGTCGCTCAAATCCCTGGGCTACTGTTATCAATCGCTGCTGCATTGATGGTGACTCGTCAAAATGAATCGGGTGATATGGGCGGCATGATGATAAGCCAGATGTTTGTCAGCCATAAGTCAATGGCGATAGCATCAGGCGTATTGTTTGTCATGGGTATCGTGCCTGGAATGCCTCATTTTGCATTCTTAACGTTCGCTTTTATTACAGCCTTTGCTGCATATATGATTTATAAGCGTAATAATGACAACAAAACCGCAGCGCTTGAGCAAGCGGTTAAAAGCCCAGCAGAAATTAAGGATGCAGAGCCTAAAGAACTCAGCTGGGAAGACGTTCAGCATGTCGATACTATCGGGCTTGAAGTGGGTTACCGCCTAATTCCGTTAGTGGATAAAGGTCAAGGTGGTGAGCTTTTAGGTCGCATTAAAGGTGTGCGTAAGAAATTATCACAAGAATTAGGTTTCTTAGTACCAGCGGTGCATATTCGCGACAACCTTGATTTATCTCCTAACTGTTATCGTATTTCGTTAATGGGAGTCGTGGTTGGAGAGGCTGAAGTTCGCCATGACTGTGAACTCGCGATCAATCCTGGGCAAGTGTATGGCAAGCTTGATGGCATTGAAACCACAGATCCTGCATTTGGATTAGAAGCTGTGTGGATAGCGCCAGAGCAGCGCGAACATGCTCAAACCTTAGGTTATACCGTGGTAGACACGGCAACAGTTGTCGCGACCCATATCAGCCAACTATTGACTAACAATGCGGCTAAATTACTGGGTTATGAAGAAGTACAGCAGTTAATGGATATGTTAGGTAAAAACTCGCCTAAGTTAGTTGATGGCTTTATTCCAGATATCATGCCATTGGGTTCTGTGGTTAAAGTGATGCAAAACCTTCTAAATGAAGGTGTTTCTATCCGTGATTTACGCACAATTGTGCAAACCCTGTTAGAATACGGTACAAAGAGTAATGATACAGAAGTATTAACCGCTGCAGTGCGTATTGCATTGAAGAGAATGATTGTTCAAGAAATATCTGGGCCTGAATTAGAGATACCTGTCATTACATTGGCACCAGAGTTGGAACAGATGTTGCACAAGTCTATGCAGGCGACAGGCGGTGAAGGGCCAAATATCGAACCAGGCCTTGCAGAACGCATGCAGAAGTCATTATTAGACGCTTCTCAGAAGCAAGAAATGGTTGGACAACCAGCCATTTTATTGACATCAGGTATGCTAAGGTCAACGCTGTCACGATTTGTTAAATATACTATCCCGAATTTACGGGTTATTTCTTACCAAGAAATACCTGATGAAAAGCAAATACGCATAGTATCTGCGGTAGGGCAATAGCGATGACTTTCTGTTTGAAAGAGGTGCGTAGTGAAAATTAAACGATTTTTTGCCAAAGACATGCGTTCAGCATTAGCTCAAGTGAAAGAAACCTTGGGATCTGATGCCGTTATTATGTCGAATAAAAAAGTAACGGGTGGAATAGAAATCGTTGCGGCAGTTGACTACGATGAACCTAAAGCGGACGTCGCTGTAAATTCACCTGTACCTGGTTTTATGAATGTCAGTGATGATCAAGTCTCACTAGGGCAAAATAAGCCAACAGTGAAAGCGCAAACTAAGGTAAGCCCACCTCCTGCAGCTGATTCACTGCAAGCGTTACTCGAAAAGCAGCATAATCGTTTGCAACAGCAAATGTCGCAGCGAGTCGAAGAGCCTGAGTTACCAGATTGGGCCAAACAATTACAAGATACAAAAACAGCGAAAGTTGAGCCTAAAATTGAACAACAGCAATTTGCTCAACCAAGAACATCGAATAAAAGTCAGTCTGCTGAAATTGAAGCAATGCGAGAAGAAATGGCCTCTTTGCGTGGGTTGTTAACTCATCAAGTCTCTTCGTTAATGAAAGATCAGAAAAAGCGCACTGACCCCGTTGGGGCAATGCTAGAAAGTAAATTAATTAATGCAGAGTTTTCTCCTGCTGTAGCGGCGAAATTGGCAGGCTTAAGTCAGCAATATACGCCTGCAGATTTAGTGAGAGCGTTACCTCAGAGTTTAGCGAACTTATTAGATAACCAAGGTGATGATATTGTTCGTACTGGTGGCGTGGTGGCATTTGTTGGTCCAACAGGTGTTGGTAAGACGACTTCGCTGGCTAAATTAGCGGCAAGATTTGCAGCACATCATGGTCCAGAGCAGGTTGCACTCATAACTACAGATCATTATCGTATTGGAGCCTATGAGCAATTGGCAACTTATGGCAAAATAATGGGATGTCCAGTAAAACAAGCTCACGATCTTGCTGAATTAGAACAAATTCTCTACCAGTTTAAGAATCGTAAGTTAGTATTAATAGATACAGCTGGGATGGGGCAGCGTGATATGCGCCTTTATCAGCAGTTAGATGATTTAATGGCAAATACAAGAATACCGATTAGAAGTTATCTAGTTATGTCTGCAACCTCTCAAAGAAGAGTGTTACAAGATGCTGTTGAGCATTTTAAAAGAATCCCATTATCAGGGGTTATTTTGACCAAATTAGATGAATCGGTTTCGATTGCTGGCGCATTAAGTGTATTGATTCAAAATGGGTTACCATTAAGCTATATAACAGATGGTCAACGTGTTCCAGAAGATATGCAAGTTGCTGATACGCTTATGCTCGCAAAACAAGCGTTAGCAGCATTAAACGACACCAAACCTCAAACGTCACATGACACTGCGTGGTCAAATGACATGGCCTATGCATTCGAGTAACAATATGACCAGAGATCAAGCAAGTGGTTTACGTATGATGAATCAACCAAATAACGATAAAGTAAAAGTAATTGCAGTCAGTGGCGGCAAAGGCGGCGTGGGTAAAACCAGTGTGTCTATTAATACCGCTGTTGCGCTCGCTGAAAAAGGTAAACGAGTGTTAGTACTCGATGCCGATTTAGGCTTAGCAAATGTTGATGTGATGCTAGGTATTCGAGCTGAACGCAATTTATCCCATGTACTTTCTGGCGAAGCAGAGTTGGACGATATTATTGTCCGTGGCCCTAAAGGTATTGGCATTGTGCCTGCCACTTCAGGGACTCAAGCCATGGTCGAGCTTACACAAGCTCAGCATGTGGGCTTAATTCGCGCCTTCAGTGAAATGAAAACTCAATTCGATATCTTAATTGTCGATACCGCTGCTGGTATCTCGGATATGGTGCTGAGTTTCTCCCGTGCCTCACAAGATGTGTTGATTGTTGTTTGTGATGAACCGACATCAATAACCGATGCCTACGCCTTAATTAAAATCCTAAGTCGTGAACATGGCGTGTTTCGTTTTAAAATTGTGGCGAATATGGTCAGAAGTTTGCGCGAAGGCATGGAATTATTTGCCAAACTCAGTAAAGTGACGGATAGATTCTTGGATGTCGCTTTAGAATTAGTTGCTACGGTTCCATTTGACGAAAATTTAAGAAAATCAGTTCGTAAACAAAAATTGGTTGTCGAAGCTTTTCCTAAGTCACCTGCAGCGATTGCTTATCATGGTTTAGCGAATAAAATTATGAGCTGGCCTGTTCCTCAACAGCCAGGCGGCCATCTTGAGTTCTTTGTCGAACGATTAGTTCAACGTAAAGATCAACAAGAGGATTCAACGAGTGAATAAAGCCGCTGCGTATACTCAGTTTGATAATAAAACTTCAATTGTTGAACAGTATGCTCCGTTGGTAAAAAGAATTGCTCATCATATGTTGGCAAGGTTGCCAGCATCAGTGCAATTGGATGACTTATTACAAGCAGGGATGATGGGGTTATTGGAAGCATCATCGAAGTTTGATGGCAGTAAAGGGGCTAAATTTGAAACCTTTGCTGGCATCCGAATTCGTGGTTCAATGATTGATGAAATCCGCCGAGGTGATTGGGTTCCTCGTTCTGTACATCGTAACCAACGTCGTGTTGCCCAGGTTATTGATGAATTAGGACAAGAGCTAGGCCGTGATGCAAAAGATATTGAAATTGCTGAAAAATTAGAGATGACTCTTGAAGAGTATCATCATATTCTAAATGATGTTTCAGTGGGGAAGATCATCGGGATTGAAGATCTTGGTGTATCTGAAGATGTGATTGTAACAGCAGAGTCTACTCCTGATGAGAGCTTTGAGTCACTTGCTGAAATGCAATTTAAATCAGCACTATCTGAAGCAATTACAACATTACCCGAAAGAGATGCGTTAGTTTTGTCGCTATATTATGACGAAGCATTAAATTTAAAAGAAATCGGTGCCATTCTTGAGGTCAGCGAGTCGCGTGTTAGCCAGATATTAAGTCAGGCAATGCTGCGTCTTAAAGGCAAACTCAAGCATTGGACACAGGTATAATTATTAATATAGAGCACAGTGTATGAGCTCACCGGAGGAAACCTTGGACAAGAATATGAAGATTCTTATTGTTGATGACTTTTCAACAATGAGACGTATCATCAAGAACTTGTTGCGAGACTTGGGATTCAACAATACCCAAGAAGCAGATGATGGCTCAACCGCCTTACCAATGTTACAAAAAAGCGAATTTGATTTTGTTGTAACTGACTGGAATATGCCAGGCATGCAAGGTATTGACTTGCTTAAGGCGATTCGTGCTGATGATTCACTCAAGCATTTACCTGTGTTAATGGTAACAGCTGAAGCAAAACGCGAACAAATTATTGCTGCTGCGCAAGCGGGTGTGAATGGCTACGTAGTAAAACCGTTTACTGCTGCAACGTTAAAAGAAAAACTCGATAAAATATTTGAGCGTTTAGCATAAGCTAAGGATAAGTTATGCAGGCAGCAATATCAGGGCTGATCGATCTTGAACAAGCAAAGCAACTCGTTAAGCTGCTTGAAGATGGCCAACAAGAACAAGCTGATGAAGTCATTCGTGACTTATCAACGCCTCTTCAGCGGGATTTATTTGATGAAGTCGGAAAGTTGACACGTCAACTTCATAGTTCATTAAATGAGTTCCAAATTGATACCCGTTTAGCCGAACTTGCCAATACTGAAATACCTGACGCAAAAGAAAGATTAAACTTTGTTATCGATATGACAGAGCAAGCTGCAAATAAAACTATGGATGCAGTTGAAGAATGTTTACCTTTGGCCGATACAATAATTAATAACATTCAATCGGTCACACCCATGTGGGACAAATTGATGCGTAGAGACATCGCGTTAAGCGAATTTAAATCTCTGTGTCATGAGGTTCAACATATCATGTCTCATAGCGAGCATGACTCAGGTAGATTAAAGGAATTGCTTAATCAAATTTTGATGGCGCAAGATTTCCAAGATCTAACTGGCCAAATGATCCGTCGTGTTATTGATTTAGTCAGAGAAGTTGAGAGCAATTTAGTCTCCATGCTCACTATTTTTGGCGAAAGCGCAGCAGACTCAACACGGGTCGTTGATGACAATAAAATTGAAGCAGAAGGTCCCATCTTGAATGCTGAAACCCGTGAAGACGTGGTAACAGGCCAAGATGAAGTTGATGATCTGCTATCAAGTCTGGGTTTCTAATTAGGAGTCAAATTTAATGTCTTTTGATGTTGATGAAGAGATACTCCAGGACTTTTTGATTGAAGCTGGTGAAATTTTAGAGCTTCTACAAGAGCAACTCGTCGCTCTTGAAAATAATCCTGATGATGCTGATTTACTTAATGCTATTTTTAGAGGTTTCCACACCGTAAAGGGTGGTGCAGGTTTTTTAAGCTTGGGCCCTATGGTCGACGTTTGTCATGAAGCAGAGAATACCTTTGATTTACTGAGAACCGGTAAGCGTCAAGTAAACGCAGAGTTAATGGATATCATTCTCCAAGCTGTTGATGCTATCAATAGTATGTTTGAGCAAACTCAGCAAGGCCAGCCGCAAGATGATGCTGATCCCGCTTTACTTGAAAAGCTTAAGCTTTTGAGTTCTGGTGCGCCTCTTCCTTCTGAAATCTCTGAGACAGTTGTTGAGACTGAACCTGAAGTTGTGGAAGAGTTCATTGAAGCCATTATCGAACAACCTGTTGCAGCGGCTGAAGCTGAAGTTGTCTCCGATGCAGGAACTTCAGGTAGCATTGATGATATTGATGAAAGTGAGTTTGAAGCTTTACTCGATGCATTACATGGACAAGGGAAAAGCCCAACATCAGTCAATGATGAACCTGTTGCAGGTGTGACAGTAAATGCCACAAGTCCTACCAATGAAAGTGCTGCTAGCGATGAAATTAGCGATGATGAATTTGAAGCGCTTCTTGATGAGCTACATGGTTCAGGTGGATTTCAGTCAACGACAGCAAAAAATGAGCCTGCAGCAGTAGCTGAAGAGCCTAAAGTCGATGCTGATGACATTACTGATGATGAATTTGAAAAACTACTTGATGAGTTACACGGTAAAGGTTCTGCACCAGTAGCGGTCACGCCGCCTGTTGAGGCAAGTAAACCTAAAGCCGGCCCACCAAGTGAACCTACTAAAGCTGAGCCCAAAGCACCTGCTCCTGTAGCTAAAGCTCCTGCTAATAAAACTCCAGTTAATAAAGCGCCAGTTGCAACAGCGCCAGAGCCTGCATCTAAAGCTGTGCCCGCTACGAAAAAAGCAGAACCTGCGAAAACACAAAATGCAATGCCACAAGGTGAGACTACGGTTCGTGTAGATACATCTCGCTTAGACCAAATTATGAATATGGTTGGTGAGCTAGTATTGGTGCGTAACCGTTTGGTGAGTTTAGGTATTTCTCGTGATGACGAAGAGATGTCTAAGGCGTTGGCAAATTTAGATTTAGTGACAGCAGACCTTCAAGGCGCTGTAATGAAAACACGAATGCAACCAATCAAGAAAGTGTTTGGTCGCTTCCCTCGCGTTGTCAGAGATTTGGCACGTACGCTCAATAAAGAAATTGATTTGATCATGGTTGGTGAAGACACCGACCTTGATAAAAACCTTGTCGAAGCACTCGCTGATCCATTGGTTCACTTAGTTAGAAACTCAGTAGACCACGGTATTGAAATGCCGATTACCCGTGAAGCGAATGGCAAGCCAAGAACTGGTACCATTACCTTATCAGCCAGCCAAGAAGGCGATCATATTCTACTAAAAATTGAAGATGATGGCGCAGGTATGGATGCCAACAAATTAAAAGAAATTGCTATCAGTCGTGGCGTGTTAGACGAAGATTCAGCTGCACGCATGACGGATAACGAAGCTTATAACTTAATTTTTGCTCCTGGTTTCTCTACTAAAGTAGAAATTTCAGATATTTCAGGTCGTGGTGTTGGGATGGATGTGGTTAAAACCCGTATCACCCAGCTTAATGGTACTGTTCATATTGATTCCGTTCAGGGCAAGGGAACAATCTTAGAGATTAAAGTTCCACTCACATTAGCAATTATGCCGACTCTAATGGTAGATGTTGCTAAGCAGGTATTTGCTTTACCTCTTTCAAGCGTTAACGAAATTTTCCATCTCGATCTAACTAAAACAAATGTAGTAGATGGACAATTAACCGTTATCGTTCGTGATAAAGCCGTACCCCTATTTTATCTTGAGCAGTGGTTACATCGAAATAAAACTAACTTTATTCATGGTGATAAAAAGCAAGGGCATGTAGTAATTGTGCAACTTGGGACCATGCAAATTGGCTTTGTGGTTGATGCACTGATAGGACAAGAAGAGGTGGTAATTAAACCTCTGGGAAGCATGTTGCAAGGTACGCCAGGTATGGCTGGAGCAACAATTACTTCTGATGGCGGTATTGCACTGATTTTAGATGTGCCAGGCTTATTAAAATATTACGCTAAAAGTAAGAAGTAAAAGTTCCATTATTTAAGGAATTAAATGGCTACTAAAGTTTTAGTTGTTGATGATTCGAGTTTTTTTAGACGACGAGTCAGTGAGATTGTTAATCAAGATCCTGACTTAGAAGTTGTGGGTGTTGCCGTCAATGGTCAAGAAGCTGTTGATATGGCTGCTCAATTGAAACCTCAAGTTATTACTATGGATATTGAAATGCCTGTTATGGACGGTATTACTGCCGTTCGTAAAATCATGGCTGCCAATCCGACTCCAATACTGATGTTTTCTTCATTAACCCATGACGGTGCACAAGCAACGCTTGATGCATTGGATGCGGGTGCATTAGACTTTTTACCGAAACGTTTTGAAGATATCGCATCAAATAAAGATGATGCGATTAAGCTTTTACAGCAAAGGGTTAAAGCACTAGGCCGTCGTCGTCTATTTAAACCTGTGGCGAGAACAACCCCATCTTCGCTAGGATCTTCAACGACAAGCTCATCAGCGTCAAGACTGACGAATACGAATCTGAGTGGTGCGAATTCGGCACTTAAATCATCAATCACTCACAAGCTATCTACTGCTAATTCGACGACGAATCAGGGACATACTGCTTCAGTAGCTTCGATTCGGGCGAGCGGCAAGAAATACAAAGCTTTATTGATTGGCACATCAACGGGTGGTCCTGTAGCGTTACAAAAAATTCTGACAGCTTTTCCTGCAAATTATCCACACCCCATATTATTGATTCAACATATGCCTGCAGCATTTACACCAGCCTTTGCGAGTCGACTGAACAGCTTATGCAAAATTAATGTAAAAGAAGCCCAAACAGGGGATATGCTTAAGCCTGGTTGTGCCTATTTAGCGCCAGGTGGAATGCAGTTAATGGTTGAAAAAAGCGCTAGCTTAGGTCGCTTAAAAGTCATCGCCGGCAATGCTGATATGAACTATAAACCCAGTGTAGACATTACTTTTGCATCAGCATCAAAAGCTTTTGGTAGCGGTGTTATGGCGGTTGTGCTAACTGGCATGGGTGCAGATGGACGCGAAGGTGCTAGAATGTTAAAAACTGCAGGGGCAACTATTTGGGCTCAAGATGAAGCCAGTTGTGTTGTATATGGCATGCCTCAAGCTGTCGCATCAGCGGGTATTTCTAGTCATTCAATTGCATTAGAAAATATGGCAGAAGCGATTATAAAAGAGACGGCTCGTGGCTAGAGTAAAACAATCAATGACGACACAGCAAATGTTGCTGGTGTTTTTATTGGTTATTGCAGTGGTGTGCTTAGCGAGTTTATATTTTGATTTAGCGAAAAAAAACCGCGAACTTAATGCAGAAGTTATTGAATTAAAAGCATCCCAAGTATTGTTAATGGTACCGGATGAACAAGCAGAACAAATCGCGAATTGGTTAGCTAAATATCCTGAACAAACCAAAGCGATGGCCGCCAGAGCCGCAAAAGGTGAAGATATCACTATGGCATTTGGCCCTGGCACCGAGTTAATGAGTTCTGATACTGTTGAAAACTCTTCATCGAGTCATCAAGCATTAAATCCTGCACTTTCAAGTCAAGCTGTCACTGAAAATGCACAAGGTGTAAAAGTTATTACATTGCCACATGGTGGCATTAGGGTAACCACCCGAGAAACTGACACCGCTAATAAAAATAAATAGTGCGATTAATATTGAGTGGCGAGGCGTGATTTGAAAGTTTGGACAATAGCTAATCAAAAAGGTGGTGTGGGAAAAACCACGACAGTTGCCAGTCTTGCTGGTGCATTAGTTAAGCGTGGGAAGAGGGTATTGATGATTGATACTGACCCTCATGCTTCACTGGGTTATTATCTCGGTATTGATTCAGAGCAAGTTCCCAGCTCACTTTATGACATATTCCTGGCTCATAAAAACCTTACACTAGAAGGTGTTGAGAAACACATCGTGCCTACATCAATTGATGGGCTAGATTTAATTCCTGCTACCATGGCTTTAGCCACACTTGATAGAGCATTGGGACATCAAGAAGGAATGGGATTGGTACTTCGTAATGTCACCTTATTGCTTGAAGATAAATATGATGTTGCCATTATTGATTGCCCACCGATATTAGGCGTATTAATGGTTAACGCACTTGCAGCTAGCCAGCATATTATCATTCCTGTGCAAACAGAATTTCTAGCGATTAAAGGCTTAGAGCGTATGGTAAAAACAATGGGGCTAATGGGGCGTTCTAAAAAAACCTCTTATAGTTTTACTATTTTGCCAACGATGTTTGACCTACGCACAAAAGCTTCACCTACAGCGCTTAAGTCCTTAGAGGAAACTTATCCTGATACCTTATGGCCTGATGTTATTCCTGTGGATACTAAGTTTAGGGATGCCAGTTTAGCTCATGTGCCCGTATCTCACTTTTTCCCAAGCTCACGTGGTATGAAGGCGTACAACCGTTTATTGGATTTCTTGCTCGCGAAGGAGTTTAAGCATGTCAAAATCGGTTGACGAGACTGTTTTTGATTTTTTCTCTGTTCTACTACAAGAGCCCACTAAAGAGGTTCAAACACCGGCTGAAGATAAGCCAGTACCAATAGCGTCGAACAGTAATTCGGTTAGTTTAAAAAAACAACACAGTAAAACATTCAAAAAACCAAATATAAATAATAGCTTGGGTGCGGTGGTTAAAAAAGTGGCTCCTCAGCAGCAAGAAGTCAAAAAAGCGTTTGCTGAGCCTCAAGTCGATAAAGCTGCACTTTCCAAATTGTTGTCGGCTGTGTCAAAGCCAGAAGTTAAGCAATCTGAAAGCAAGCCTATACACATTGGCGAAGTCGATTCTGCGGCGTCTGATAAGTCGGCGCAACCAGTTCAAGATGAGATTAAATTAAAAGCTCAGCAGGTTAGATTGCAACTTGAGAAAGCCGTTGTTCAAGAGTCAGCGGTTGATGACGTTAAAATTATATCTTCGCAAAACAATAAAGAACCTGAAATATCAGCCGATATAAGCTTTGATAAAGCTGAAGTTAATGTCAGTGAAGTTGAGCTTAATGTTGAAGAACAACAGAAATCATCAGTACCACCCAGTATTACGGGAAATTTACAAGATGTCCTGGATGATGAGTTTCAAGTTTTATTTTTCAATGTTGCGGGGTTAACCCTAGCTGTACCATTGGTAAGTTTGGGTGGTATTGTTAAAATAGAACATATAAATCATTTGATTGGCCGCCCTAATTGGTTTTTAGGTGTGCAAACTCGACGTGAACAGAAAGTGAATGTTGTTGATAGTTGCCGCTGGGTAATGCCTGAAAAATATACTCAAGAATTGGCTGACAGTATAGATTATCAATATCTAGTGATGCTTGAAGACAGTAACTGGGGGCTCGCATGCGAATCCTTGGTGAATGCAGTAAGAATAGATAAATCACACGTAAATTGGCGTGAAAAACCTGGTAAGCGCCCTTGGCTTGCTGGTGTAGTAAAAGAACAAATGTGTGGTATTTTGAACGTGCAAGCGCTTATCGAAATGCTAGATGCAGGATTAGGTTGTCAAGATTCGATTGACTGAGGTTATTTATGACAGACTCAAGAAATGTTGCAGCTGTCGCTGCAGGTAAAGAAGATGTAGTACTACAATGGGTAACATTTAAGCTAGATAATGAAACCTATGGTATTAACGTAATGCAAGTTCAAGAAGTGTTACGTTATACCGAAATAGCGCCAGTGCCAGGTGCACCTTTATATGTACTAGGTATTATTAATCTTCGTGGTAATGTCGTTACCGTCATTGATACTCGTTCACGATTTGGATTAGATGCAGCAGAGGTTGATGATTCCTCAAGAATTGTAATCATTGAAGCTGAAAAACAAGTTATCGGTATTTTAGTCGATAGTGTTGCTGAAGTGGTTTATCTACGCCGTTCAGAGATTGATAATGCGCCAAATGTCGGTACTGAAGAAAGCGCTAAGTTTATCCAAGGTGTAAGCAATCGAGATAACGAACTATTGATTTTGGTCGATTTAGACAAGTTATTATCAGATGATGAATGGGCTGAAATTACCCAGTTATAATGATTTTTGATTGTCGATGAAAGCCAGCATTATTTTTTGCTGGCTTTTGTGTTTTAATACCTTAAATTAAATCCGTTTGATGGAATTGGTATTACTAAGGAAAATAAATGTCGCAAGAGTTGCTCATTGTTATCGCTGTTTATGTTGTTAGTTGTGCAGTCATTTGGATGTTCTTTAGTAAAAAGACAACAAAACTTCAGAGCAAAGTTGATGCGTTAACTGTATTAGTTAAAGAAAACGATCGACAACGTGAAACCGTCAAAAAGGAACTACAAGAATTGCGCAGTGGCACAATTGGTGTAGGCCGACGAGTGGTAGAGCTTGAACAGAAAATAGGTAAACAGTCAGAGTTAATTGAAGAGGCAAGCCAGCAAGACCCTCAGTCAAAAATGTACTCTAGAGCGCTTAAGATGGTTGGGTTAGGTGCTGGAATAGAAGAATTAATGCAAGAGTGTGAGCTACCAAAAGCTGAAGCTGAATTGATTATTCGTTTACATAAAAAATAATGCCATTAAGCAACTTATACATTAGTGAATTTAGGCTTTGTCGATAATTTTATGGTGTAAGTTGTTCCATTGCTCAGGGAATTTACCATCGAGCATATAAACAAATGCAATAAGCTCTGCAATTAACGTGTAGAGCTCTTCTGGGACTTCATCACCGAGTTCGAGTAACTGTAAAAAGTGACTGAGATGCTCATCTTGATGAATATATACCCCGGCTTCTTTAGCTAATGAGATAATTTCTTCAGCCACCAAATCTTTGCCTGTTGCTGTAATCGTTGGTGCACTATTACCATCAAAACTTAATGCTACAGCCTTTTTTACGTCAGTCATCTTAAATACCTTAAATATCAATTTGGTTAAGCATTGGTTTTGACCAAGTAATGATCGCCAGGTAAAAGAGTGGGGGGGACATGGTCAACCAAGGTCGATATTTCTCTTGCTTGTAACCCAGCTTGTTGGATTTTATCCATTAAAGAGGCTTGGAATTGCTCAACCTTAGATAATACTTGGGTGTCATTACCTGTGAATGTGAGGTCTAAGTATTCCCCTTGTTTATGCGCCATAACTAGAATAGGTCCTTGGGCTAAATTAAACTTCAGCTGCAGGCGCCAGTTTTGTTGTTTGTCTTCATTATCTTCACCTGGTTGTTTTTCGAACTTCCCTTCTAGCTGCTCGTCTCTTTGCCCTATTGAATAGGGTAAAGCAAAATACCAAGTTAAGTTTTGGTTAGCATCACTGCTTTGTTGATAAAGCGAAATGCTACTAGCCAGTTTTCCCATTGATTCAAGGCTGCCTGCTTTATCTAAAGCCGATAATAGCTGCGGCGCAAGTGATGCAGGCTTGGCTATCTTTTGTTGCAGTTTTGCCATGTATGACTGTAATCGCGGGCTTATGGATGTATTGTTTGCTGTTAGTTTAAAACCGAGTAAAAGCTGAAATAATGTGGTAATAGCACCACCAGAAAGGTTGATATTAGCTGGCGTGGTTTGAGCCAGATTTAAACTCGTCAGACTTTTGAGTTCAGCTTTAAGTAATGAAGGATTGGCAAGTTCAGTTAACGGCGATAGATTCAAACTTGGGATCAGTTTTATAAGTTGAGATGCTAGGTTTTGTTGAACTTCACTAGTTGCCTTTTGTATTGGCATCGCTCCAGCTTTAGATAAGTTTTGATTCAATACCTCAAAAGGTGATTTAACTGTCCCCCCAGGCTTACGTAACTCAGACGTAAGGGGGCTTGGGTTGAGTTTTGAGATGAGTAACTTAACTTCGTTTACTTGTTTCTCAGCCAATACACTTTCGGGTTTTAGTAAGTTTTGATTAACCAGTGTTTGTAATTGTTTAAACTGACTTTTAGTTAAGCTGTTATGGCCATTGTTTTGATGTGCCAATTGTTGAATAAGTTGCTGGCTTAATTGTTCAAGGCGTTGAGCTGTGAAAGGCTGTTGTACAAGCGCATTGATATTTTGTGGTAATTGACGATTCAACTCGCTGGCAATTGGCTTATTTTCTACTAAATACGGGCTTTTTTCATTAACCAAAGGGATGCGTTCAAGGTTTTTTAAATATTGCGTTAATAATTGAACAGGTTCGTGTTTACTGAACACCATATTACTCAATTGTGGTTTAACTTGTGTAACAGGAACATTGTTTGTAGGGCTTAGTGACACATTGTCGATTAACTTTATTGGGCTCAAGCTTAGTTGAAGTTGACCAGCTAATTGAGTCACTGTAGCAAGGTTAAGCCCTGATGGGAGTTTAGTTAAAGGCGACACAATCACATTCGTGCCATTCTCGAACATTAGCCGGTTTGCATTTAACTCAACTAAAGGTAATGGGTACCCTTGAGGGCGTGTGGCTAATGCTAACAGTTGTTGCGATGTTACCCCGTTTGATTGTGCTAAGTTAACAATCTCTGTGGGTAGATTTAACTTGATGGCTTGAGACACTAACACCAATTGAGCTGAAAGCTGCTGGCTAGAAGTATTAATTTTGTGAGAAACGATGTTTTGAAGCTGACTAATACTGTCAGTACTCAACAGCCCCTTAGCACCCGTTTGGATCAGTTTGATTATTTGCTCATTGGCTTTAAACTGAAAGTTATTGCCTTCAATAGTGATAGAGACGATTGCAGGTCTTTGGTTAAAGCTATCATCCGTTTTAGATAAGTTGGCCGAAGTGCTTGGCGTATTAATAAGCATTTTAACGGGTAATAATACTGCATTGGCTGGCAATGTACTTGAGTTATCTTTAACAGGCGATTGAGCTACAGATGTTTGTTCAGCGGGGCTAGATACATTTGAATTAGTCCCTTGATAGTTGAGCTGCGCTGTTTTGCTATTTGTATTCACTGTCGATTTTAAGACATGAGAAGCTTGCGAGTCTAACTTTGAGGCTTTAGACGCCGGTTTGTCTGTCGATGCTGGCAGTTTCATTGATGTCATTTTAAATCTACTATCACCTTTAAATATGTTCTATTACAAATTAATTGTTGATCTATCAAGCTTCAGCAGTATTCTTAGCGATAATTACTTAACAAGACTTCCTGAGTGTAATTCGCTTAATACCAACCTTTATCGACTTACAGTAATCAAGCTTTAACGTTTTGGGTTAATTACTATTATTTGCAACTTATGGTTTATAGGTTTGCTCTTGGGTTAATCATTGAATCAATTTTCTGTATTAGATAGTGATTCAGTAAAGTGGGTTAAACGTATTAGTACTATATTTATTGTAAAACGTTTACATAAATTGTTCCCGTAAAGAGAGATGTATGAAGTATAAATGGATGTTACTTTCTTTGTTGTTGGGTTGCTTTTCTGCATCAATTCATGCCGAAGAAATCGCTGCCAGTGAAGCGAGCCAAAAGCCTGCAGTAGAGATGGTCTATAATGACCCACGGGATCCGATTGAAGGGTTTAACCGTGCAATGTGGGACTTCAATTATCTTATTTTAGATAAGCATTTATTCCGCCCTATTGCTCATGGATACAATGATTATCTCCCATCACCTGTTAAGTCTGGCGTTAATAATTTTGTACGTAATTTTGAAGAACCTAGCTCATTAGTTAATAACGCTTTACAAGGTAAGTGGGGGTGGGCTGCCAATGCTGGTGGACGCTTTACTGTTAACACCACACTAGGACTATTAGGGGTTGTTGATGTCGCTGATATGATGGGCATGGTCAGAAAACAGGATGATTTCAATGAAGTCTTAGGCTATTACGGCGTGCCTAACGGGCCTTATTTTATGGCACCATTTTTTGGACCATATGTGACAAGAGAACTCGCGACAGATTGGGTTGATGGTCTATACTTTCCGTTATCAGAGTTCTTGTTGTGGCAATCTATTTTAAAATGGGGATTAAAGAATCTTGATTCCCGTGCTTCCGCTATTGATCAAGAACGCTTATTAGATAATGCGCTTGATCCATATACCTTTGTCAAAGAAGCTTATTTTCAACATATGGATTACAAAGTTTATGATGGCAATGTGCCAACTAAACAAGATGACGATGAGTTACTCGAAGAATATCTATCAGAACTTGAGTAACACTGCCGAAGCCTGACAACGTCTTCGGCAGTTAGCTGCCTAAGGAGTGGTATGGCATTAACAGATGTCTCAGTGCTTTTAGTTGAAGATGATTCAGTATTTAGACAATTATTGGCTGACTTTTTAATCCAACAAGGTGCGGTTGTATTCGAAGCTTGTGATGGCGACGAAGGGGTGAGTGAGTTTCAATCACATACCGTAGATGTTGTTATTGCCGATTTGAGTATGCCAAGGCTTGGTGGACTTGGCATGTTAAAACAAATTCTTAAAATAAACCCCGCAATCCCTTCGATTGTTATTTCTGGCAATAATGTTATGGCTGATGTTGTTGAAGCGCTGAGATACGGTGCGAGTGATTATCTGGTTAAACCTGTTGCAGATTTAAAAATTATTGAACAAGCAATAGAACAAGCTATCTCTCCAGCTAATACTGACTTAGGTGCTATCGATTTTAGTGATAGTCACGCTGTAATTAACTCCGCTGCCAATATGAGCCAAGATTTATCCTATCAAGAGTTAGCAGATAACTTTACCCTACTTGAACACAACGCAGAAGCGGCTAAAAGTGTTCAGCAGCAATTATTTCCAGCGTCTAATGTGAGTTATCCTACCGCTCAGACCCATTATAGCTTGTGTAAAAACAGTGAAGTCAGCGCTTATTTTATTGATTCAACCATGGTGGGTGATAACCATTTAATTATGTATATGGCGCATTTTCATCCTGAAGATAATCGCGCCGCATTTGGATGTGTATTACTCAGAAGCTTCGTTAATCAGAAGTTGAAACTGTTTCGTAATGGTTTGAGCACCACGTTAGTCGAACCATTTAGTATGTTGAGCTATCTCAATGACAGGATGGTTAACTCTGGTTTAAATCTCTATGTAGATATTGTGTATGTGGCTGTCGAGTTAACTCACTACAGAGCTGCGATAGGGCAGGCTGGTGGAGGTTTACGATGTTATTTGAGAAATGGCACAGGGTTGGCTCCGCTTGCTATTTCAGAGTCTTTACAGCTCGGTACAGTTGAGTGGAATAAACCTAGCATGCAGTTTAGAACCTTAATGCCAAATGAGAAAATTTGTATCGCCAGTAATATATCTCATCATCGTAACCGCTTAATGAATAACCAATTTGATGGTTTGTTTTATGATGAAGAATTACCTGCTGGTGGTTTTATTGAATTAGAATTCGTTTAATTATCTTCTTTTGATGGTTAAATGCCTGTACTTGATAGGGTTATTCTATTATCAAAGATAGCGTTAATAGGGTATTGGATAAAATCACAAACAATAATTCAAAAAAAACCTCGCAATTGCGAGGTTTTTTTAGTCAGCGTTAATCTAACAAGTTAGCTAGGTTTAATCGCTTCGTGCTCAGCAGTAACTGCAATTTCTTCAGCTAATGCTTCTTCTTCAGTTTCATTGTGCCCTTCAGCGCCATGCATCCAGTCAACAAGCTTGTCTGCCAAGAAGTAAAGAATGATACCTGATACAGCAGAGGTGATAGCAATACCAGCGAAGATAGCCATAGCATTTGCTAATTGTTCTTCTTTCTCACCACCATGTCCGATAAATGAACCGACGATACCACCTACTTTGTTTGCAATAGCAACGAATAGGAACCATGCGCCCATCATTAGCGAAGCAATACGCAGTGGAGCCAATTTAGTCACCATTGAAAGGCCGATTGGAGATAAACATAACTCACCCATTGTATGGAAGAAGTATGCACCGACTAACCACCACATGCTTGATTTAGCATCAGCGTCGCCGCCCATTTCAAGTACAGCGCCAATCATGAATAAGAAACCAATACCAAGCAGCACTAAACCGAGTGCAAACTTAACTGGCGAGTTAGGTTCATTTTTGCCAAGTCGAATCCAAATAGATGCGATAACAGGAGCAAAAATTACAATGAACATTGCGTTAAGAGACTGGAACCAAGTCGTTGGTACTTCCCAGCCGCCAATCATGCGGTCAGTAAAATCGTTAGTGAATAAGTTCATTAGACCACCGGCTTGTTCAAAACCAGCCCAGAAAATGATGGTGAATAAACCCATAACCATGATGACTTTAATACGGTCACGTTCGATTTTAGTTAAAGGTTCTTTACGTACTTCACCCAATTCTTGCTGTTTTTCTTTTTCAAGCTTAGCAGCAGGGTAACGACCAATGTCGCCTAATAACTTTTGCGCAAAAAGAAATTGGATAATAAGTGAAAGTACCATACCGATACCTGCACATAAGAAGCCCATTTGGAAGTTACCATCATAAGCTGCAACAACTGAGCCTACGATAATACCTGAGAGGAATGCACCAACGTTAATACCCATATAGAAAATAGTGAACGCGCCATCACGACGATGATCACCCTCTTCATACAAGTCACCAACCATAGTTGAGATGTTTGGCTTAAATAGACCATTACCAATAATTAGCGTACCAAGACCAATGTAAAATACCATGGTTTCAGAACCTGGGATCCAGCTGTGAGGCAGCGCTAGAATGAATTGACCCGCTGCCATTAAGGCACCACCAATCATAATCGCTTTACGTTGACCAAGATATGCATCAGCTAACCAACCACCAATGAGCGGGGTTAGATATACAAGACCAGTGAAAGTACCGTAAAGTGATATCGCATCACCTTGAGTCCAACCAAGACCGTGTCCACCTTCTGTTTGAACTTTATCTACTAGATATAGCACCAGAATGGCGCGCATTGCGTAATAACTGAATCTTTCCCAGAGTTCTGTTGTAAACAGCAGGAAAAGCCCCTTGGGATGACCAAGCATGGTCCCCTGTGGTTTTGCATTGCTCATTTAGTCTTCCACCTTAAGCTTGTGATTGCCTGCGGGACAAAGGTCGCCACAGAAATTGTTGTCTGCAATGGTAATTAATTTAAACGTATTGATATTTTCAGGCTGTGGCCTGTTATTGTTTCAATTTAGTTGCTATAAAATTAATCACTTTGTTGTTTATTTATTATATTAAATATCGTCTTTTTACAGTTTTAATCATTAAAACCATAAAAAGCTCACCTTATATACCCTTTAAAGCCCTTATAAGTCAATGGTAGTGGGGTATTCGGCGAACTAAATACTTGCTCTAAATCACCTTTGTTCGCAAAATTGTTGATACGTATGTTGAGGTTTGGGTTTTATTGTGAGTGTTAACCTTCAAGATAAAGTCGGGGTTAGATTTTTCATAAACGATTGAGAATAGGTGACTTCTACACAATTCATTAATTCGCGCGTTTCAGTATTGAACCTATACTCATGTAAGTTGTTGGTAAACGCTTTCAAAAGTGTTAACAAATCTATAAAATCTAACCCATTGGATTTATACTGCTAAAAGCTATCAAGGTTAAGATAATTAACTTTTGTGTAACCGTATGTTGGTTAAAAACTAATGAATTAGGGGCTGAATCATGCGAAAAATATTAGTCTTGTTCGTTTGTTTAAGTTTTATTAGCTCCAGTTACGCATGGGTAGATACTGATAGAGATGGTGTGCCAGATAAAAAAGATGCTTGTCCGGATACACCTCTAGGGGTATTGGTGTTAGCTAATGGGTGCCAAGACGTCACTGAACTAGCAATTGCCAATAATCCAATTGAACAAAATTCGGCGCAAAATAGCTCACTTAAAGTGTATTTTGACTTTGCTCAGGCAAATGTTCTACCAACTCAGTTGGCAGCGATAAAGCAAATGATACCTATTTTACAAAAAGGTAAAGGGCTTCTATTAGTTGGTCATACGGATGATATTGGATCTGAGCAAACTAATTTGAACCTGTCATTACAAAGAGCTGAGTCAGTAAAAAAAGTGTTAGTGGATGAATTTGCTTTTGAGCCTAGCTCGCTAGCAGTGCAGGGAAAGGGCAGCCTCGAACCCGTGGCTGACAATAAAACGGCTCAACAAAGACAATTAAATAGACGTGTAGAATTTAAAGTAGAAAAATAATTTTTATTAAGGGAGTAAGACAATGGAAAATATTGAAGGTTTGATGGCTCAAGCCCCTGAGTTTATCGTGACGTACGGCTTGAAAGTCGTTATGGCAATTGTGATATTTATTATTGGTAAATATTTATCAAACGTGGCTAAAAAATTAACCACGAAAGTGATGGTCGGTCGTAAGATTGATGAAACAGTGGCATCTTTTGTCGGCAATTTAGTTTGGGGATTGGTGTTTGTATTTACCATCATTGCAACTTTAGGGCAGATAGGCGTTCAAACTGCATCTCTGGTCGCTGTTATTGGTGCTGCTGGTCTTGCTGTTGGTTTGGCGCTTCAAGGTTCATTGTCAAATTTTGCAGCTGGTGTGTTGATGGTTATCTTCCGCCCTTGTCGTGTAGGTGATTTTGTTGAAGCCGCTGGTGTAGCAGGAGTGATTGAAGAAATTACTATTTTCTCTACTAAACTTCGCACAGGCGATAACAAGACCATTATTGCGCCAAACTCAGCGATGATGGATGGCACTATTACTAATTACTCGACTAAAGAAACACGTCGAGTTGATTTAGTTATCGGTGTGGGTTACACCTCAGATATCGCAGCAACCAAGAAAGTTATCTCTTCTGTATTAGACAATAATCAATACGTTCTTAAAGATCCTGCATACACTGTTGCACTAGGTGAACTAGCAGATTGTTCTATTAACTTTGTGGTTCGTCCATGGGTTAACACTGCCGATTACTGGCCAGCTCATTTTGAGTTACTAGAGCAGATTAAGAATGCTCTAGATGCTGCTAACATTGAGATTCCATTCCCGCAAATGGATCTACAAATTAAAAATATGCCAGCTCAGTAATATTGAATGAGCGGAAGAAAAGCCAGCATTAAATGCTGGCTTTTTTGTTTGCGAAATTTAACTCAACGCGGGTAATATTTTTTAAGGTAGAATGGCTTTCTTATAAATTTAAACTGCTTTTAAACGAGCTTGATGTAGTTGAGTATAAACATGATAGATTTTCGAAGTGATACTGTGACAAAACCAACTGATGCGATGCGAAAAGCCATGGCTCAAGCTGAAGTCGGTGATGATGTTTATGGCGACGATCCTACCGTTAATCGTTTACAGGATATGGCCGCAGAACGATTTGGTTTCGATAGCGCCTTATTTGTCAGCTCGGGTACTCAAGCAAACTTATTGGCCTTGATGAGTCATTGTGAGCGCGGAGACGAGTACTTGTGTGGCCAGCAAGCCCATAATTATAAGTTTGAAGGTGGTGGGGCAGCCGTGCTTGGAAGTATTCAACCACAGCCACTTAATAATCAGGCTGACGGCAGCATTTTACTGGCAGATATCGAAGCTGCGATTAAACCAGATGATGTTCATTTTGCCCATACGCGTTTATTAAGCATTGAAAATACTATTGGTGGTAAAGTGTTACCGCAGCAATACTTAGCAGATGCTCAGGCATTAGCCTTTAATCGCGGTTTGAAAATACATTTAGACGGAGCTCGAGTGGCAAATGCTGCCGTTGCTCAAAATGTGCAGATCAGTGAAATTACCCAATATTTTGATTCAGTGTCGATTTGTTTATCAAAAGGCTTAGCTGCGCCTATTGGCTCAATTTTATTGGGTGATGAGCGTTTAATTAACAAAGCGGTTCGTTGGCGTAAAATGTTGGGTGGTGGTATGCGTCAAGCTGGCATTATCGCTGCTGCAGCAGAACTGGCCATTACTGATCAAGTTGAAAGATTGGCTGAAGATCATGACAACGCAGCTTTACTCGCTCAACATTTAGCTGAGATGGCGGAATTTAATGTTGATGCTAAACAGGTTCAAACAAACATGGTGTTTGCTGAATTAGATAAGCGTTTTGATGTTAATCATTTAAGTTTATTACTATCTCAGCAGGGTATATTAATTAGCGCGACCTATTCACTTCGTTTTGTCACTCATAAAGATATCAGTCGACAGGATGTACTGACATTTGTTGATGTGCTTAAAAAATGTCTTCCTCAAGTAACAGTTCAGTAATGTCACGCTAAAAGAGACTTGTATCTTATTTGTGCGATGTTAGCAGGAAAGCTGCATCGTGCTTTTAATTGGTGCATTCAGTTGAGTTGTTGCCGTATTCTGGTTAGGTAATTCTTCTATATTTCTCTCCGTAAATTAATTTGTGCTTATTTTTCAATGACTTTTTATGTTGGCTTTGTTTTTGCTACCTCTTTAGAGGTATTCATAATGTAAGGATCAATATAATGGAATATTCAAGCCGTCATATTGTAAAACCTATTGATTTAAATTCTGAAAAAAATCTTTGTTGTGGCCAGTTATTGAATTGGCTAAATGAAGAAACATCTCTTTTTGCACGCTGTGAAATGCACAGTAAATTGCTAATGGCCAAACTAGTTTCTGAGATTAATTTTATGAGTCCAGCAAAGCTTGGCGATGTAATTGAATTTGGAATGGAAGTGATAAGCCTAGGGCAAAGTTCTATCACGTTACGTTGTAAAGTGCGAAATAGCTTTAATAATGCACCAGTGGCTTTTGTTGATAAGGTGGTGTTTGTTAATATTAACGAAAGAGGGTTACCTGTACCTCATGGTGTTAGAGCGAATGCTGCTTAATCAAGGATGTAAAAAGTATTAACGCTTGAGCATTGCTAAACACTGGTATAGCTAAATAAAAAGCCAGCTTCAACAAGTTTGAAGCTGGCTTTTTCATTTTAGATGCACATTGACGCTTAATGTAGTTTTAAATGCGGATGAATAATGCGTCCAATTCCTTTTGCTAGCATCATTAATGTGCCTTTGACTACTCCATGTAATTCAATCAAATGACGACGGTAAAGTGAAGTATATACAAAGCGTGCAATCTTACCTTCTACTAGTACACCGCCTCCCATGAATGACATTAAGTTACCTACAGTATGGAATTTAGATAAATTAACTAAAGAGCCCAAATCTTTATAAACGTACTCATTAGTTGGTGCTTTGCCTTCAAGCATCAAGATAATATTATCTGCTGTCATCAATGCCATTTGTCTTGCAGATTGACCACGAGGTGGCACCCAGCTTCCGTCAGCTTGTGGACATGCAGCGCAGTCGCCAATGGAGAAAATATTATCATCAAGGGTCGTTTGCATATTTTGCTTAACCATGACTTGATTGATTTGGTTGCTTTCAAGGCCACCAATATTATTTAAAAAGTCAGGTGCTTTTACCCCTGTTGACCAAATAACCATATCAGACGGTATTAGATTACCGCTTGTGGTGGTAAGTCCTTCAGGGCTAACTTCTGTGATACGGGTATTTGTCATCACATTAACACCCAGTTGCTTAAGCTCACGGGTGACAGAGTTTGAAATTTCTACTTTATCAACTTTAGGCAGAATACGTTCATCAGCTTCAATTAACGTGACTTCGAGTAAACTAGTATCAATTTTATAGCCAAAGCCACTGAGCTGTTCTACAGCGTGATGCATTTCAGCTGACATTTCTACGCCAGTTGCGCCCGCACCCACGACTGCAATTTTAATTTTTTCATCCAATTGGTGATGACTGGCATAGCGCATGAATTTATTCAGGAGAATCTTACGAATAGACATCGCTTGCTCGGTGTTATCTAAGAACAAACTATGCTCTTTAACACCTGGGATTTTAAAGTCATTTGCGACACTACCAATGGCGATGACAGCGTAATCGTAAGGGATTTTACGCGCAGGCAGTAGCTCTTGACCGTCTTCATCATTAATCGGTGCAAGAATGATATGCTTGTTTTTACGGTCAATATCAATCATTGCGCCTTGCTGAAAATGATAACCGTGATCAGATGCGTGACCGCGATAGCTTATCGCATCTAAACCAATATCCAGCGCGCCAGTTGCCACTTCATGGAGCAATGGTTTCCAAACATGGCTTTCTGCGCAATCAACTAAAGTGACTTTTGCTTTGCCTTTTTTACCTACTTTACGGCCTAACTTAGTGGCGATTTCCATGCCACCTGCGCCGCCGCCAATAATGACGATATTTGGAACTGCTTGCATCGCTTGATGCTCCTTACTTAAGGTTAAAAATAAAATGGGCAAACTCTGATACCAAGAACTAAAACCGAGTTCTGACTCGGCTTCTATTGAAATGGTCAACTATTATTGGCTGGATACATCGTTGAGTGTGGTTTTGATTTAAGTGGCTAATGCGCTCGAAAAAAATCAACAACCATAGTGCTTACACTAAAAGAAACCATTCTGTTTGCACTAAAAGTAATTAAAGTGTTAGTACTAAAAAATACATCAGTAAGTTGACTCAGCTGAAGCTGGATTTGATGTTATGTGGCGATTCAGAGTTATATGGAGATGTTTATATATTAAACAGTCACAATATGTCATTTTGAGATTGTTAAAGTGTGACCGAATATTAAAATAGAATTTAGAAATGCGAAATTGATCACTTTTTACATGATTCAGGATTGGATGTTACAAAAACAAACCGACAAGTAAAAACTTGTCGGTATGGACACTACAACATCGATTTAGGCTTTATGCTCTAGTCATTCAGTATATGGAAGAGGTTATGCCTGTGCTTTAGCAAGGCGACCATTATAGTCTTCAACTAGATGAGCAATAATTTTTTCAGGATCAGCATCCTGACAACATTTATCTAAGAATACTTTAAACGTAACTAAGGAGTGAGCATTATTGAACATTCGATCGCTTTGCATAGCGTAGTAAGTATCATCAGTATTAGATTTTCTTACAATGAATTCGCCATTTTTAAAAGCTTTGGTGCCTGGTTCATCATGCCACTTTGTGATTCTGTTTAATGCGATTTCACTAGATTGATTGACTTCGACATGATTCAACCAGCTTGCTGGTTGTTCATTTTCTTTGTAATGAGGACATCTTACCGTGTAGTTATACACGTGAGTGATTGCTGTCATAGCTTACCTACTTTTTTAAGAATGTAATTCATCATAGACCGCTAATTTAACTTTGGTCAATGGTTATTTGTAGAAGTTAGATCTAGTTAACAAATGTTATGTTGTTAACTTTTTTTGTTCAATTATATCAGTGACTTAATTTGTTTTTGTGAAGGCTGCTTGTATTGTAAATAGTTGGATATTTTATTGTCTAAATAATGCTCAAAATGAATGTTTCTCGATTATCCTAGCTTGCTTCAAGCCGTAATAATGACAAAATCAATAATATCTCATTTTAAAAATGACAAGAATTTGAGAGCCATTCACATAAGAGTGATTCATAGAAGAGCTATAAACATAAGAGCAAAACAAGCATTCAATATTCGCGAAATCACAGACAGACAATGGTCACTATGCACATGTAGAATAAAATGTGCATAGCCATTTCCAATTCATGCTATTACGCAATACTTACAATTTTAGTCACTTTCACATTTAGTCACTTTTACATTTGTCTATTTCACAACATTTTTGAAAGCGACTCTTATTGCTTATTTATAGTGCGTTGGTAAATATTTCGCAAATTTCAGCATGGGTAGCTTGTTTAGGATTGGTAAAGCCACAAGCATCTTTTAACGCATTGTCAGCAAGGACTGGAATATCTTCTGGGTTAACGCCAAGTTCAGTCAAGTTAGCTGGAATATTTACAGCGACAGACAAGGTTCGAATGGCATCAATTGCGGCTTCAGCGCCTTGCTCATCAGTTAACTGGGCAACATCGACTCCCATTGCTTTACCAATATCTTTAAGTTTAGCTGGCACAATTTTAGCGTTATAGGCTTGTACATGCGGCAGTAACAGCGCATTACAAACGCCATGTGGTAAATCGTAAAAACCGCCTAACTGATGCGCCATGGCGTGAACATAGCCTAGACTTGCATTATTAAATGCCATACCAGCTAAAAATTGTGCATAAGCCATTTGTTCGCGGGCATCAATATTGTCACCTTGTTCAACAGCGTTGATAAGGTTTGCTTGAATTAATTCAATGGCCTTTATCGCGCAAGCATCGGTGATTGGGGTTGCAGCGATAGACACGTAGGCTTCAATCGCATGGGTTAATGCGTCCATCCCCGTTGCAGCAGTCAATGCAGCAGGCTTTTCAATCATTAACTCAGGATCGTTTACTGATAAAATTGGTGTGGTATTTTTATCGACGATCGCCATTTTAATATGACGTTTTTCATCTGTGATGATACAAAAACGCGTCATCTCACTTGCTGTACCGGCAGTGGTATTTATTGCAACAAGTGGCATTTGTGGCTTAGCTGACATGTCTAAACCTTCATAGTCACAGATATTACCGCCATTGGTGGCTACTAACGCGATGCCTTTGGCGCAGTCATGAGGAGAGCCTCCGCCTAATGAAATAACGAAGTCACATTCGTGTGCTTTTAACAGACTTAAGCCTGCTTCAACATTGGCCGTTGTTGGGTTAGGTTGTACCCCATCAAATACAAATACAGCAATGTCATTTTCAATTAACTTACTAGTGACTTTTTCGACTAAGCCAATCTTGACTAAAGGCGTATCTGTTACGATTAATGCACGTTTAAAACCTAAGGTTTTAATGTCATTAATGGCCTCATCTACACCACCTTGACCGATAACATTGACACTTGGAATAAAAAATTTTGTAGCCATGATAAACCTCGTTAGTACTTAAAATTAATAAATATAAAATTCTTTTCTGTTGTTAAAGTAACAACCAAATGCGCTGCAGTTTGTGATGAAAATCATATATTCATACTTGTTTTGTTCGGTTTTGTAGTTTTAATACCAAAGAGGGATTTGGCGCAGATTTTACTGTTTAGGTTTGATCTAGAGCATATTTGAGCTGAATATAAAAAATGCCTATAACTAAATTAGTTATAGGCATTAAAGACTGTTTGAACGCTAAATTTTTATAGAAAAAATACGTTTACACTTGAGGGCAAGTCGATTCGGTGACGCTATTAATGATGATTTCGGTATCGGGAACGTCATTTCCACTTGTATCAGTAATATTGATTTGATCAACTACTTCCATTCCCGCGACGACTTGACCAAATACTGCATACCCTGGTGCGCTACTGCTGCTGTAATCAAGTTGAGGATTGTCTAAAGCGTTGATGTAAAACTGTGAGGTTGCTGAATTGGCTACATTCGTTCTCGCCATCGCAATGGTGCCACGAGCATTGGTTAATCCAGTGTTACTTTCAAGCTCAATAGGATCATTGCCTGGCTTGGCAACAAGCCCAGAGGTAAATCCTCCGGCTTGGGATACAAAGTTGTATATTACGCGGTGAAAAATGGTGCCGCTGTAATATTCCTCATCAACATAACTTTTGAAGTTTTCGCCAGTAATTGGTGTATTAGTGGTATCAATCGCTAAGGTGATATCGCCTAATGTCGTTGACATTAGATAGCAAATGTCAGCTTGTAATTCAGCCTCTTCAACTGGCGGGACAGGATCTACTGGTTCTGGAGAGCTTGAATCAGAACTGCCGCCACAAGCGGATAACGTGAGTGCGAATGCTAGAGGGTACAACAACTTCATTTTTGGCCTTTGTTTGTTTTGTTTTTGTAGCGCTTATGTTGCTCAAATGGTTTATTGAAAGCAACAGAAAAAAGCCAAAGATACAAACTGTTACTTTGATATCTGATTTTTAAAGTATGAGCCCCCAACATAAACAAACCATGAAGTGTAATTCTGCGATGGCGTTATTAGCTTTATCACAAGATTAAAGCCTGTGAATAAATCGCCAAATTAGGCCATAGCCGTTACAATGACGCCATTATTGGTAGTGTAAATTAGAGAAAAATATGACTTTTGATTCAATTGGCTTTTCACAGCCTATTTTAGATGCAGTAAAGGCTTGTGGTTATGACAGCATGACACCTGTACAGCAAGTTGTGATGCCGTTGGCCATTGATGGAAAAGACATCTTAGCCAGTGCCCAAACAGGTACAGGTAAGACGGCAGCTTTCTCTTTACCGCTCTTATCACTGTTAGAGCAACAGCTTGATGACCAAGACAATAAAACTGCTTGGCAACGTCTTAGGGTATTAATCATGACCCCAACACGCGAACTTGCGATTCAAATAGAACAAAATATTGTTAATTATGCGCAGTTTTTACCTTTTGAAAGCGTGGCTGTTTATGGCGGGGCAAGTATCAATCCTCAACGTAAAGCGTTAGCTAAAGGTGTTGATATTTTAGTGGCGACGCCAGGTCGACTTTTTGACGTCATTGGTCAACATGATTTGGATTTATCGTTTGTCACACATTTAGTCATTGATGAAGCAGATCGCATGTTGGATTTGGGGTTTGTTAAAGATATCGAAAAGGTGAAGCGATTAGTGAATCGCCAGCATCAAACGATGATGTTTTCGGCTACCTATTCAGAAGCGGTGAAAAGCTTAGCTGCAAAAATGCTTAATGAACCTGAGTTTGTTCATGTATCAAATCAAACAACGGCTGAAACGGTGTCACAATCTGTATTTCAGGTGGACAAAAGACGTAAAGCTGAGTTGTTATCAGAACTGATTGGCCGTAATAACTGGCAGCAAGTGATGGTATTTACCAGCATGAAAGAAACGGCTGAGCACTTATTAAAAGAATTAAAGTTAGATGGCATAAAAGCAGCGGTTTTTCATGGTGACAAAACTCAGGGAGCGCGTAACAGAGCACTAGAAGAGTTTAAGTCGGGCAAACTCAGGGTCATGATTGCTACCGATTTAGCAGCAAGAGGCTTGGATATCGAAGCACTGCCATTAGTGATTAATTTTGAGTTGCCACCAGAGCCTGAAGATTATGTGCACCGTATTGGTCGAACTGGCCGTGCAGGCTTAACGGGTCAAGCGATATCGTTAGTTGCGCAAAATGAAATGGATTTATTAAGTGACATTGAGTCTTTAATTAATACTCAAATTGATGTTCAGATACAGCCTGGTTATGAAGCGGGCGCGCCATTACCTGCAAGGTATCGTGAAGTGGAAGCGGAAAAACCTAAAAAGTCCTTCAAACATAAAAGAGCTAATGGCCCGCGTGGTAATGATAAGTCAAAGCCAACTAGGCAAGGTAAATACGCCAAAAAAGCGAAGTAACGTTTAACTCACCACAGCACCTCATTACAAGCTGACAAGGAAGAATCAGAGTGATCCTTAAACCCATTAATACTAATATTATTACCGGCTTTTTAGGCGCCGGTAAAACCAGCCTTATTTTGTCTCTGCTTAAGTTGAAGCCTGAAAATGAAACCTGGGCTGTATTGGTGAATGAGTTTGGAGAAATTGGTATTGATGCAGGTTTAATTGGTGGCAAAAATGCATCAAAGCAAATTGTCATTAAAGAAGTTGCTGGTGGTTGCTTATGTTGCGCAGCGGGTATTCCGACTCAAGTTGCGATTAACCAGCTTATTCAAAAAGCTAAACCAGACCGTTTATTCATTGAGCCAACGGGGTTGGGGCATCCAGCTGAAATTTTAAAAGTGCTCACTAATGAGTTTAATCAACAAGTACTGAACGTGAACCAGACAGTATGTGTGGTTGATGCACGTAAAATACAAGATGAGCGCTACAGTGAAAATGACAACTTTAACCAGCAAATCCAAATAGCTGATCTTGTGTATGCCAGTAAAGTGGATTTATATCAGCAACAAGAGCTTGTAAACCTTGAGCATTTCTTATCGCAGTTCAACCATACCAAATCAGTGATTCATTCAAGGAATGACAATGCGGTTGCGCGAGTCTTTGAGTCACTTAATCAGCCTCGAGCTCTGTTACAAAAGGTGCAACAAAGTGCTAGTTTAGCTCGTTCGATAAAACCTGCTTTGACTAGCCAAACAAGTTCTATTTTTTCAACAGGCTTTGGTATTGGTGCCAGTCAAGGCAAGGGTCAAGGCTTCGCTCCAGAAACGGATAAAGAGAATGAAGCCCAGGCCGTTGAGTTTAATCAACAAGGTTATTGGTTGAGAGAGAATCAAGGTGAAGGTGCTTATAGTGTGGGCTGGATATTTGAGCCTAGATTGTGTTTTGATTTTGATAAATTAATTGATTGGATTAACCAACTCATTGCTGAAGATATTGTTCGACTGAAAGCCGTGATGATAACTGAAGAGGGTATTGCGGGTTTTAATATGGTTGATGGCAAACTGTCTGTGATGGAGTTGGATGAAGCTATGGATTCGCGAATAGAAATCATAGCATTGGAACCATTAGCTGGCACAAAGCTCAGTGAACCGTTGCTGGCTTGCTTATTTGATGAGTAGTTAAGTCATTAGGCTAATGCCGATGATGCTATTGACTTTAAGGCTATTAACCATGAGATAAACCATATAGGTTAATCTCATGGTCGCTATCGATACCTCACTTTCTAACAGTGACTTCTCGCTATCGATTAAAACAGTTTGCTGCCCCAGCCCAACTTTGCACGTAACACGTTAAAGTAATTATGGCCTTTCGGGTGGATCATTCTTAATCTGTCTTCACTTCGACTAATCAGTATTTCATCACCTGGCAGTACAGATAAGTGCACATGGCCGTCACAACTGACTTCTAAGTTTTCACCGTTATCAGGTGATACCACTAGCTTGATCGTACTACTCGCATCGACAACAATAGGCCTACAAGACAATGTATGTGGAAACATTGGCACTAAAATAAGAGCTTGAAGGTTTGGGGTCAAAATAGAGCCGCCAGCTGACAATGAGTAAGCAGTTGAACCTGTAGGGGTTGAAACAATCATTCCGTCAGCACGTTGGCTATACATGAACTGGTCGTCAATATAGACCTCAAACTGGATCATGTGCGCCACTTTACCTGGATGTAATACGGCTTCATTAACAGCGGTATTGCTGGCTTTAAGCATGCCATGACGATGTACTTCAGCTTCGAGTAAAAAACGGTATTCAGTATCGTATTGACCATCTAACACTTTAGATAAGGATTCTTCAAAATTATCTGGGGGTAAATCAGTCAAAAAACCTAGATTGCCACGGTTAACTCCAATAACTGCAATATCAAATCTCGCTAGTACTCTTGCAGCACCTAACATATTACCGTCACCACCGACAACAATAGCCAAGTCGCAGCGCTCACCTAATTCAGTTAAATCAACGGATTCAATATCAACTTTGAGTTCAGAAGCGACACGTTCTTCGGCTAATATCTCGAAGCCTTGCATAGACAACCAATGATGCAAACGCTTCAAAGTGAGGTTTGTTCCTTGGTGATGTGGTTTGCCGATAAGGCCAATTGTTTGAAACTTTTTGGTCATATTAGTATTTGATTTGCTCAAAGGCTTGAAACAACGAAATTGATCCCCATAATATGCCCATAGTAATCAGAAACAAAGCATTTTTAGCTGGAGTGAAAATGAGCAACGAGTCGAATAAAGTAGATCAAGAAGTAATTGATGCAGAAGCAACCACTGAAATTGAAACAGAAGTTGAAGCTGAAGCAACACAAGAAGTTGATGAGTTAACTCAAGCTAATCTTAAAATTGAAGCATTAGAACAACAACTTGCAGAGTCACAAGCAGCATTAGCTGAACGTAAAGATGTTGAAATTCGCGCAGCAGCAGAGACGGCGAATATCCGTACTCGCGCCGCTAAAGACGTTGAAAAAGCACGTGCTTTCGCTTTAGAGAAGTTTGTGAACGAGCTTTTACCTGTGTTAGACAACATGGAACGCGCGTTAACGGGTGTTAATCCTGAAGATGAAGCAACGAAAGCGATTGTTGAAGGTGTTGATTTAACCATGAAAGGTTTCTTAAGTTCTGTTGAGAAATTTGGCGTGGTACAAGTTAATCCATTAGGTGATGCATTTAATCCTGAGCATCATCAGGCTATTGGTATGCAACCAAGTGCTGAATACCCGAAAGACACAGTGATGTTAGTGATGCAAAAAGGTTATACCTTGAACGCACGTTTATTGCGTCCGGCTATGGTTATGGTTTCGCAAGGCGGACCAAGCGTAGATACTCAAGCATAAGTCATTAAGACTGAGCGTTTAGGTTTAGCACTTAGATTTAGTACTTGGATTTAGTACTTAGATTTAGCACTTAGATTTAGCACTTAGGCTCCCAAGTTTACGCATTATCATAATGCCTAAACTTGAGGCTGAATAATTGAAGGTGGTTAATAGATATTAATCAAACCTCAAGTATAAAAAAGGACTGCAATTGCAGTCCTTTTTTTGTGTTTTGCTAATAATATTGAAGCTTAGTCAATATATTGCTTAATCTGCTCTAACACGCCAGCGCCATCAAGCTTTAATTCTTGAATAATTTCATCAGGCGCACCATGTTTGATGAACTCATCAGGTAGGCCGATTTGCAGAACTGGTTTAATGATTTTCATTTTCTGTAATGCTTCAATCACACCACTACCTGCACCGCCCATAATGGCGTTCTCTTCAAGCGTGACGATAATATCATGACTATTGGCAAGTTCAGCCAGTAGCGCTTCATCTAGAGGCTTAACAAAGCGCATGTCTGCAACGGTAGCATCTAAGGCTTCTGCAGCTTCAAGAGCAGCAGCTAAAGTGGTTCCGAAGTTTACAATGGCAATACTGGCTTTTTTGCTTGTGCTTTGAACATCAGTGCCTTGTCGTTTAATGACACCTTTACCGATGGGGATTTCAGTCATCACTTCAGTTTGCTCGATACCTGTGGCACTACCGCGAGGGTAACGAACAGCTGTAGGACCTGCTTTATAACGATAACCTGTATATAGCATTTGACGACATTCATCTTCATCAGACGGTGCCATTATCACCATGTTAGGTACGCAGCGTAAGAAACTTAAATCAAATGCGCCTTGGTGGGTTGGGCCATCAGCGCCAACGATACCGCCACGGTCAATGGCGAATAATACCGGTAAACGTTGTAAGGCCACATCATGAATGATTTGGTCATAACCACGTTGCAAGAAGGTAGAATAAATGGCCACAACAGCATTAAAGCCTTCACAAGCAAATCCCGCACCTAAGGTAACAGCATGTTGCTCAGCAATCGCGGCATCAAAGTATTGTTTAGGGAATTTTTGAGAAAACTCAACCATTCCTGAACCTTCACGCATGGCAGGTGTAATGGCTAACAGCTTTTCATCTTCCTTAGCTACGTCACAAAGCCACTTACCAAACACTTGTGAGAAGGTCGGTGAGCTAGGTTTCGCTTTAGGTTTTCTAAACTGAGTGTGGTCAAATTTGGGTACTGCGTGCCAGCCAATAGGATCTTTCTCTGCTGGCTCATAACCACGACCTTTCTTGGTCATGATATGTAATATTTGTGGTCCTTTAAGATCACGCATATTGCGTAAGGTTTCAACTAAAGAATCAACATCATGACCGTCAATTGGGCCAATATAGTTGAAGCCAAGTTCTTCAAATAAAGTCCCTGGTACAACCATGCCTTTAAGGTGTTCTTCAGTGCGCTTTGCCATTTCTTTGATGACAGGCATGCCCTTAAGCACTTTTTTACTACCTTCACGAATGGTGGTGTAAAAACGGCCTGACATCAATTGGGCTAAATGGTTGTTTAATGCACCGACGTTTTCAGAGATTGACATCTCGTTGTCATTTAACACAACTAACATGTCATTGTGTAAGTCACCTGCGTGGTTCATGGCTTCAAATACCATGCCGCCAGTCATTGCACCGTCACCGATAACAGCAACGACTTTACGATCTTTCTGCTCTTTTTCAGCAGCAACAGCCATGGCTAATGCCGCACTGACAGAAGTGCCAGAGTGACCAACACTGAATGTGTCATATTCACTTTCTTCGCGCCAAGGAAAAGGATGCAATCCATTTTTTTGACGAATAGTGTGCATCTGGTCTCGACGACCCGTTAAGATTTTATGTGGGTAAGCTTGATGTCCTACATCCCAAACCACGCGATCAAATGGCGTGTTGTAGACATAGTGAAGCGCTACTGTTAATTCAACAGTACCCAAGCCTGAAGCAAAATGGCCACTCGAGTTGCTGACTGATTTTAGCAAGAATTGTCTTAACTCATCAGACAGTTGTGGCAGCATGCCTTGAGGCAGCTTTTTTAAATCTTCAGGCGTATTAGCTTGTGCCAATACCGGAAATTGAGAATTATCGAAACTCATAAGGAGATAAACTGTCTCTTTTATAATCTTCGCGCAATGATATAGCGGGCGAAGTCTGCAATTAACTGGCTATTGTAGGTTAAATTTGCCAGCGCTGATAGTGCATCGTTAATTAGTTGCTCGGCACATTCATTTGCACCTTGCAGTCCAAGCAAGCGAGGAAAAGTACTCTTGTTCGCTTCTTCATCACTGCCTTGGGGCTTACCTAACTCTTCTGTGCTAGATGTGATGTCTAGAATGTCATCTTGAACTTGAAAAGCTAAGCCGATATTAGCGGCGAACTCTCTAATAATCCGTTGTTCTTTTTGACTTGCATTAGCAGCAATTAAAGCCAACTCTGCAGCACAACTGATCAGCGCACCGGTTTTTTTATTATGTAATTGGGTTAACTGTTCAAGGTTGATACGTTTGTCTGTTGAGCTGAGATCAATTGCTTGACCGCCACACATACCACTATAACCTGATGCTTTTGCTAACGCGGTGACCATTGCTAATTGTTGCTGCGCCGATATGTTGTCATTTGGCTGGCATATCAGTTCAAAAGCCAATGTTTGTAATGCATCGCCAGCAAGAATGGCTGTGGCTTCATCAAAAGCGATATGAACAGTGGGTTTGCCTCTGCGAAGGGCATCATCATCCATCGCAGGTAAGTCATCATGAATTAATGAGTAAGCATGGATACATTCGATGGCTGCAGCTGCATTATCTAGTAAAGCTAAATCTGCGCCTAACATTTCGCCAATGCTGTAAACCATAAAAGGGCGAATTCGTTTGCCGCCTAATAAAGCCCCATGGCTCATCGCTGCTTTTAATTCAGGGGCACTATCGTCGAGTTCTGCAAGTTTATTTCTCAGAACGTTATCGACGCGTTGTTGATACTTTTCAATTGCTTGGGCTAACACTTATTCGCCTTCAACGGTAAATGGGCTCAGGTTAGTATCATCTTCATCTAATAAGATGGATACTTTCTGTTGTGCTTGTTCAAGCTTGGATTGGCTTTGGCGAACCAACTTTATTCCACGCTCAAATTGTTTGAGGGCACTGTCTAATGTGACTTCACCTTGCTCAAGATCTGCAACAATGTTTTCAAGCTCCGATAAGGACTCTTCAAAACTAAGATTCTCAGGTTTTTTTGCCACAATAATGTTTCCTTATGTTGTGCGCAGGACAAAGTATATCAGGGCGAGCTAAGGGTCAAATTGAGTCGTAGTTTATTTGCTCAATAGCACGCTTTGTGACTGAAAAATTATACAATGAGTAAAATAACTCTAAACTTGGGCTAAGTTTGACCGATAACTATAACGAATGCCAGTTTCCTTCATCGACAAGTATTATTCATAACTTATATTGAAAATGCTTTTTATACCGTGGAATTGATTGATTTTTTTACACCACTGGCTATTTTTTAAAGAATGCTGGCTATCGAGTGTTTTTTTAGTAATTGAACTATTATCACTGACACTCAGGGTGTTACATTAATATCGATAAGACGGTTAACCATTTTACGGTTTTAATCAGTAGGCAGCATTATAAGACTGCAATCAAGGAGACATTGTGGATTTAGCAACCCTAATAGGTTTAATCGGAGCCTTTGCTTTTATTATTGGGTCTATGGTCAGCAGTGGTGGTATTTCAATATTTGTTGATGTGCCATCAGTGATGATTGTATTTATTGGTTCATTGTTCGTTGTAATGATGAAGTACAATTTAAAGCAGTTTCTGGGTGCTGTTAAAATTGGCGCTAAAGCTTTTATGTTTAAAATCGATAAGCCAGAAGATTTAATCGAACAATCGGTTAATATGGCTGATGCTGCCCGTAAAGGTGGATTTTTGGCATTAGAAGAGGCTCAAATCACTAATAGCTTTATGCAGAAAGCCGTTGATATGTTGGTCGATGGCCATGATGGCGATGTGGTTCGTGAAGCCTTAGAAAAAGATATTGCACTTACTGAAGAACGTCATAAAACCGGTGTTGGTATATTTAAGTCTCTAGGTGATGTTGCGCCAGCAATGGGGATGATCGGTACCTTGATTGGCCTCGTTGCCATGTTATCTAATATGGATGATCCTAAATCGATTGGTCCATCAATGGCCGTTGCTTTGTTAACAACGCTTTATGGCGCAATAATTGCGAACATGATTGCGATCCCGATTGCCGATAAACTTCAATTAAGAATGAGTGAAGAATTGCTCAACCGTAATTTGATTATGGATGCCGTATTAGCGATTCAAGATGGCCAAAACCCGCGTGTAATCGAAGGTTTCCTTAAAAACTACTTATCTGAAAAATCACGTCAAATTGATACAACGGACGGAGAATAACTCATGGCTAAGAAGGCCAAGTGTGATTGTCCACCGCCCGGAGCACCATTGTGGTTAGCGACATTTGCTGACCTAATGTCGTTGTTGATGTGTTTCTTCGTTCTACTGCTAGCATTCTCTGAAATGGATGTGATGAAGTTCAAGCAAATCGCTGGCTCGATGAAGTACGCATTTGGCGTACAAAATAAAGTGGAAGTAAAAGATATTCCTAAAGGAACTTCAGTCATCGCATTGGAGTTTCGACCTGGTAAACCTGATCCGACACCGATTGAAATTATTAATCAGCAAACCAATGAAATGACCCAACAAACCATTGAGTATCAAGCGGGTGATGATGCCAGTGCGGGCGGTGTGCAAAAACAACAAGGTGAAAACAGAGGCGGTAATGCAGCTGCTACAGCACAACAGCAAGCTCAAGCTCAAGAATCTCAGTCATCATCAGAGCAAGAAAACATTAACGAGCAAGTTAAAAAGATGGCCGAGAAACTCAACGAAGAGATTGTTGATGGTGCGATTGAAATCGAATCATTAGGTCAACAAATCATAATTCGAATTCGAGAGAAAGGTTCATTTGCCTCAGGCTCTGGTTTCTTACAGCCGCGGTTTAAACCTGTTGTCCGCTCTATTGGTGACTTGCTCAAAGATGTTCCGGGGATCATTACTGTCTCAGGTCATACCGATGGCATGCATATCAGTAATGAGCTTTATAGTTCTAACTGGGATTTATCGAGTAAGCGTGCGGTTGCTGTGGCTCACGAACTTGCTAAAGTGAAAGGTTTTGATGAGGCGAGAATGAGAGTGGTTGGCATGGCATCAAACTCGCCACTAGTCCCCAATGACTCTAATCAAAATCGCAGTAGAAATCGCCGCGTTGAGATTTCTATTGAGCAAGGTAAAGCAAAAGAGTCGAGAGAAATTGAAGCTATCCCGCAGCAATAAAGGGCGCGGATTAATCAATTTTATCAGTTTACAATCGGATGTTTTTCGAGTTCGTTTTTGTTGATTTAAATGATTTTAAAAGAGTTTTACGCAGACGATAAAAGGCCGTTTTAATAATTGTGATTCACTTTTATTAACGCGGCTTTTTTTATGTTTTCTAGTTTATAAACCGAAACGCGCTCTAGTCTAGGTATTGCTATTTAATGTGTTTGGTTAATAGTCAATTTTTGCTATAATCCCGCCCTTAAATGGCTGGTCACTGTCCAGCCATCGTTTTTTATGCCTTTTTAGTCAGTAATATGAATGCCATAAGCGTCTTTTTGCCGAGATAATATTACTGCTTAATAAGGCTTATACCGAATCAGATGCCCGCGGAAATCCAATGAAGTTTATCGTAAAGCTATACCCAGAAATCATGATGAAAAGTAAAACCGTTAGAATGCGTTTTACTAAAATCCTTGAAACTAACATTCGCAATGTACTTAAAAAAGTTGATGAAGACGTAAGAGTACAGCGCCAATGGGATCGCATTATGATCCACGTAGCTAGCGATGAACAAGCCAGAGTTGATGCAATTTCTGCACGTCTAGAGTGTATTCCTGGTATTGCCCATGTTATTCAAGTAGATGAATACAGCTTCGATTCTATTGATGATATTTATCAGCAAGTGCTACCTGTTTATAAAGACGAATTGGCAGGCAAAACGTTCTGTGTTCGTGTAAAACGTACAGGTAAGCATGACTTTAATTCGATTGAGGTTGAGCGTTATGTGGGTGGCGGATTAAATCAGCACACTGAAGCCGCAGGCGTTAAGCTTAAAAATCCTGATATGACAGTCAATTTAGAAATTGATCACGAGAAACTGTATATGGTTGTTCGTCGTATTGAAGGTTTGGGTGGATTCCCAATGGCCACTCAAGAAGACGTGTTATCACTTATCTCTGGTGGTTTTGATTCAGGTGTTTCTAGCTACCAATTTATTAAGAAAGGTGCACGTACCCATTACTGCTTCTTTAACTTGGGCGGCGCTCAACACGAAATCGGTGTGAAGCAGGTTGCTTATCATCTATGGCAGAAATACGGTGAGTCTCACAAAGTTCGTTTCATCACTGTGCCATTTGAACCTGTTGTTGAAGAAATTTTAGAAAGAATCGATAACGGTCAAATGGGGGTTATCTTAAAACGTGTCATGATGCGCGCCGCAACTAAAATTGCTGACAAGTATGGTATCCAAGCATTGGTGACTGGCGAAAGTTTAGGTCAAGTATCTAGCCAAACTCTCACTAATCTTAACGTAATTGACCGTTGTACTGATCTGTTAATCTTGCGCCCGCTTATTACAATGGATAAGCAAGACATTATTAACGAAAGCCGCAAAATTGGTACCGAAGATTTTGCTAAGGCAATACCTGAATATTGTGGTGTTATTTCGCAAAAGCCAACAGTTAAAGCTGTGCTAGCTAAGATTGAAGCTGAAGAGCTTAAATTTACTGAAGACTTAATTGATCGCGTCGTAAATGATGCAGTGGTTATCGATATTAAGCAAATCGCTGAAAAAGTAGAGACTACGGTCAGTGAAACAGAAACCGTTGAAGCAATTGATAATGGTGATATCGTTATTGATATCCGTGCTCAAGACGAAGAAGAGCAAAATCCGCTGAGTATCGAAGGTACTGAAATTTTAAAAATTCCTTTCTTTAAGTTAGCGACTCAGTTTGCTGATTTAGATAAAGAGAAAACTTACCTTTTATATTGTGACCGCGGTGTGATGAGTAAACTGCAAGCGCTTTACTTAACAGAGCAAGGTTATAGCAACGTAAAAGTGTACCGCCCATAAACAATACACATCTTGGTAAGCGATACAGATATTGTGGCGCGTTGATATTACTGAGGTTTGTTATTTCTGAGGCTTGAAATTGCAGATCATTGAAGTTGCAGTAATAACGGTTTAAAACTTATTAAAAAATAGCTAGTGGTGTATACCGCTAGCTATTTTTTTATCTTCTATTCTCGAGGTTTGCCGTTAGCTACTTTAAGTTGAACCCATATTGTGGTTTTCTATAAAAAATGGCCATAAAAAAACCGCATCACCATTAATTTGGCTAATGCGGTTTTTTTGAATCTGTTTTTACAGTAGATTATTCAGCAATGCGAACTTCTGCTGTGGTCACTGTTGTTTGATCTTCTTTCTCAGCAACTAATGAGCTTTTAACATCGACATCAACGTTGTTCTGCATTTCTGTCATACTTTGCTCAAATTCAGCGTTCATTGACGCTTGCAGGTCGCTGATATCAATTGTTGAATCTGTAGCGTTAGCTGCAAAAGCGAAAGTAGAAAGTAAAGTTACAGTTGCTAGGGTTTTTAAGTTAAACATAAAGGGTCGCCTCCGGGCTGACAAATCATACTGTCGGACACTCCCTCTTTTCCATATTGAGATTGTCCAACTCACTAAATTTCAATGGTTATAATTTAAACGAATACAGTGTTCTTTACAAACGACAAAAAATAACGATAATCATTAGAAAAACTAATTAAAAAACGAGAGATTGATCACTATGTCGAGAAGATTGCCACCTTTGAACGCGGTCAAAGCTTTCGAAGCCGCTGCCAGACACTTGAGTTTTACCCGTGCGGCAGAAGAACTTTTTGTGACTCAAGCGGCGGTGAGTCATCAAATTAAAGCATTAGAAGATTTTTTAGGTTTAAAACTATTTCGCCGTAAAAACCGCTCGTTATTATTAACGGAAGAAGGCCAGAGTTATTTTCTCGATATCAAAGATATCTTTATCCAACTTGGGGAATCTACGGACCGCCTTTTAGCAAGAAGTGCGATAGGTTCATTAACGGTAAGTATGTCTCCAAGCTTTGCAATTCAATGGCTTGTGCCTCGATTGGCGAAGTTCAGTGAAAAAAATCCAGACATTGATGTGCGGATTAAAGCCGTAGACAGTGAAGCTGATTCATTAACTGATGACGTCGATGTTGCTATCTATTATGGTCAAGGCAATTGGCCAGGACTTCGCGCTGATAAGTTACGTAATGAAGTGCTTATTCCAGTTTGTTCACCCTTGTTACTCAATGGCCCTAAACCATTAGAGAAACCCAGTGATTTAAAAAATCACACCTTATTGCATGACTCAAGTCGCCATGATTGGCAAGCTTGGTTTAGACAATGCGGGATTAGTGAAATTAATGTTAACTCGGGGCCGATATTCAGTCATTCGTCATTGGTTTTACAAGCAGCAGCTCATGGACAAGGTGTGGCATTAGGTTATAGCGTGCTTGCTCGACCTGATATTAAGGCGGGGCGATTAGTGTGTCCTTTCTCAGAAGTATTAGTGAGTAAAGATGCTTACTACTTGGTTTGTCAGCAAAATCATTCCGAACTCGGTAAAGTTGCCGCGTTTAGAGAGTGGATGGTTGACATGTTTGCCGAAGAATCACGTAGTGAGTTACTTGCTGGTTAAGCTCGGCGAGGTGCAATTTGCTTCGCCTAATATTATGTCTACATGATTACTGATAAGCCCAATAATGACAAAACTTGAAAATAGACTAACACCAGTGCCTGAAATAGACATTGAATCGATTTTATTAGGCAAGCCCAGTAAAACTTTGGTGGTTTTTGCCCACGGCGCCGGCGCTAATATGCATTCCGACTTTATGGAGCAAGTGGCAAACGATCTTGCACAAACTGGCGTGCAAGTTTTACGGTTTAACTTCTTATATATGCAAGCCAACATGCAAGACGGTAAGCGTAGACCACCCGATAGAGCGCCTAAGTTACTTAATTACTACCAACAAGTGCTAGTTGATATTGAACATCAAATCAAACAGGGCAGCTTAATTACGGAAAATATTATCCTCATGGGGAAATCCATGGGGGGAAGAATGTCAGCGATTATTACAACGCCTGAATTAAGTGATATCGCCAAAGTTGAAATACACCCTGAGTTTGAGCAAGTAAAAAAGCGAATCAAGGCAGTAATGTGTTTAGGTTATCCATTTGTGCCGCTAAAAGGGGGAGAGCCCCGTTTATCGCCGATAAATGATGCCTCAGTGCCTGTGATGGTGTTACAGGGAGAGCGTGATAAGTTTGGTGGCAAAACAGAAATACCACTTTGGCCACTAAGCGATGCCATTAGATTAGGCTGGATTACTGATGGCGATCATAGTTTTAAGCCAAGAAAGTCGTCAGGTGCCACTTTAGAGGCTAATCTGCAAGATTGTGTTGAGCAATGTAAGCAGTTTATCGATTTACACGTTTAATAATTTTTGATGATAGTTGAATTTTTAAAGGCAATGAAATGAAAAAAGGCTTGTTACTATTAGCTGCATTGAGTGGTTTTCTTGCGGTTGGTTTAGGCGCATTTGGCGCTCATGGACTTAAAAATATTGCTCCTCCTGAACTTGTAGCTATTTTTAAGCTGGGAGTGGATTATCATTTCTACCATACCTTTGCGATTATTGCGGTCGCTTTTGCTGGGCATTGGATATCTTCAAAATTACTTAATTGGGCAGCAGGCCTATTCTTTGTTGGGATATTACTGTTCTCTGGCTCGCTATATGTTTATGCATTCACAGGGGCTAAATGGATTGGCCCGATAACGCCAATGGGCGGCCTTTGTATGTTATTAGGTTGGTTACTGTTTGCGCTTGCTATCTTTAAGCATGAAGATAAAGTCTAGAATCACTTTGGATTAATAGCGTCAACTTAATATCGTTTGATGTTTGATGATTAATATTGCTACAGAGCCGCACAAAGGCAACTTTTTGCGGCTTTGTTGTTTTCGCTTTTTATATCTTCAATTCACACAGTGTCTGTAAAGTTGCGTATAATGCAGCTCAATATTGTATTTTTAATTGTACTGACTAACGACACTCAATCTTGAGTCTCGTTTTGAAGCTTAAGGTTCACCATGAAAAACCTATTTTTGTTCTGCCGTGCAGGTTATGAAAAAGATTGTGCTGCAGAAATTCAACAGCGAGCAGCTGACTTGAATATTGGTGGTTTTGTTAAAACCAATACCAACGATGCCTATGTTATTTACCAATGCTTTGAAGAAGATGGTGGTGAGCAGCTAGCCAAGAAAATCGAACTGAACTCGTTAGTCTTTGCCAGACAAATGTTTGCAGCTAATGACTTATTAAAGGGCTTGCCTGAAACTGACCGTGTTTCACCCGTTGTGGCGGCATTGTCAGGTGTCACTAAAGCAGGTGAATTAAGAGTCGAAACGCCTGATACCAATGAAGCTAAAGAATTATCTGGATTCTGTCGTAAGTTCACCGTGCCATTGCGCCAGGGGCTAAAAAAGTCAGGTTCATTACTTGCTCAAGAAAATGACAGAAGACCGATTATTCATGTTTGCTTTGTGGCGCCAGGTCAGGCTTATGTGGGTTACTCATTAACAAACAACAGCTCGCCTCATTTTATGGGTATTCCACGCCTCAAAATGGCTGCAGATGCGCCAAGTCGTTCAAGTTTAAAGTTGGATGAAGCTTTTGGGCATTTCTTAACAAAGGAAGAGCAAGAGCAACGTTGTCGTTCAGGCCTGCATTCTGTTGATTTAGGCGCTTGTCCAGGAGGCTGGACTTATCAGCTAGTTCGCCGTGGTATGTTTGTGGCAGCTGTTGATAATGGACCTATGGATCAAAAGCTAATGGATACAGGACAAGTACGTCATTATCGTGCTGACGGTTTTCGTTTTGAGCCACCAAGAAAGAACATTTATTGGCTAGTGTGTGACATGGTAGAAAAGCCATCACGTGTTGCTGAGTTAATGGAAGCTTGGGCCATTAATGGTTGGTTTAAAGAAGCTATCTTTAATCTTAAACTCCCAATGAAGAGTCGCTATAAAGAAGTTAAACAAATTCTTGATACCATGGCTGTGATTTTAAAAGAAAATGAAATTGATGACTTTAAAATCCAATGTAAACATCTTTACCATGACCGTGATGAAGTGACGGTACATTTATGGGTTAAGCCTAATACAGCCTGGAATTTTCACGATTAAGTAGCAAACAGGCATAGCGAGTAAAAACAGATATTAAAAAGCCCTTAGTGAATCACTAAGGGCTTTTTGTTAAAGCTTTTTAATTATTTACCGACTGATTGTCAGGTAAATTAACCTAAACGGTCAATAACAGCTTGGGTGAAGTCAGTAGTACCATGAGTACCGCCTAAATCACGAGTAGTACGGTCGCCTTCTTCGATCACTGCAGATACTGCTGCGCGGATCATTTCAGCTTTGTCAGCCATACCTAAGTATTCAAGCATCTGGATAGAAGCAAGAATAACAGACGTTGGGTTAGCTAAGTTTTTACCCGCGATATCAGGTGCGCTACCATGAACAGCTTCGAAAATAGCAGCATCTTTACCGATGTTAGCACCAGGTGCCATGCCTAAACCGCCAACTAGACCTGCACATAAGTCAGATAAGATATCGCCGAATAAGTTAGTGGTGACCAAAACGTCGAAATTTTCTGGATTCATAACCAACTTCATACAAGTTGCGTCAACAATCATTTCTTCTGTTTCGATATCTGGGTAACGTTCACTTACTTCACGTGCCACTTTCAAGAATAAACCTGAAGTTGATTTCATGATGTTAGCTTTATGAACGATAGTCACTTTTTTACGGTTTTCTTTACGCGCTAGTTCGTAGGCAAATGTTGTGATTTGCTCAGCGCCTTGGCGTGTAATGATACTGGTGGCTTCTGCTGTCGCGCCGTCATCAGACACTTTTTGACCTAAACCTGAGTACATACCTTCCGTGTTCTCACGAACGGTAATGATATCAATGTTGTCGTAACGTGCTTGAGTACCGTTAAATGAAAGTACTGGGCGTACGTTTGCGTATAGGCTGAATTTTTTACGTAAGCTCACGTTAATTGAAGTGAAGCCTTCTCCAACAGGTGTTGTTAAAGGTCCTTTCAATGTAATACGGTTTTTTTCGATTAGGTCTAAGGTACGCTGTGGTACTAATTCACCTTGCTTTTCTAGTGCGGCTAAACCGGCGTCTGCAAATTCATATTCAAAGTCGCAACCAGCTTTGTCGAGAATCTTTAAAGCGGAATCGATAATGCTTGGTCCAATCCCGTCACCTGGGATTACGGTTATAGTACGTTTTGGCATGGATAGTCCTTCCACTTAGTGGTTACTGCATTTTCCTGTCAGTGTTAATAACACTGTTACGGGACGATTAACTAACGGTTCTGTTGCGGCGCATTTTAACGAATTTTGAAATTTTTTTACAGGATTTAGTGAGATAAATCACATATTTTTTAAGTTTTTTAAGTTAATCCTCAGCTGATTGCTTTAAGATATTCACAACAGCTTAAATTAAAGCTTCAATATGCGTCATATTTAGACCGTGATTGTTGCTGATTCGTTAATTGGTTCGGTTAATTTACCAAGATAGCTTATTGAGATTAGATTTTTTGAACAGACGACTTTGGTCTAGCAGTTTAAAAAATAAACTTAATTATTGTTTTTGCTAAAAAGAGAACAGAATTATACATTGATGGTAAACGATCTATTTCCACTCATGTAAAATATGTCGTTTCTTATGCTTAAGCGTTAGGATGAGTCTTCAAGACTTAGCCGTTTAAAAATAATAAATATAACGAGGATGACTTTGAAGTTACATAAACTTATTCCCTTGACGTTATTCACAGCGTCAATGTCGCTTGCTGCGGCTGAACAACCCACTTCATTATCGCTAAATGACATTATGCATTTTGAAACGCTTAAGCAGCCAGTGATTTCTGATAATGGAAAGACCATCGCTGTTGAAGCAATGCCTGATAGAGGTGATAGCCGGGCACTGATCAATATTGTTGAATCTAAGAAGCAGTTTGTTATTGCTGGCGGCTCAGATGTTAAGCTTAACAGCCAAGGCAGTTTTGCCATTGCGACGCTTAATCCGACGTTATTAGAAAAGAAGACATTAAAAAAATCGGAACTGCATTCAGGGCTTGCATTATTCAACACCGAAACGGCTGAACAACAAAACTTCGAGAAAGTGAAACATGCAGAGTTTAGCCAGGATGGGCTCTTTTTAGCGATTTGGTTTGAAGTTGAAGAAGCCGAGGGTGATGAAGATAAAGACGCACCTAGTATCAATGAAAAAGACATTGGCAGTGCAATAAAACTGATTCAATTAGCTGACAACTCAAGCCACGACTTTGACAATGTGACTCAATTTAGTTTTGATCGCGTCGGTAAAAACTTTGTTGTTGCTATTAATGATATCAAAACAAATCAACACCTCATTAAAAAAGTTAACTTAACCAATAATACCCTTAAGCAAGTGTTTAAAAACATTGATAGCCAGGTTGGAGAGCTAAGTTTATCTGATGATGGTCAATGGCTCGCTTTCACTCAAGGTGACGCTAAAGTCGAACGTGATGAGCGTGAATATCAGCTTTCACTATTAAACTTAACCACATTTAAATTGAAAGAAACGCCACTGGATGATGACTGGACATTAAACCAATATTCTAAAGTGTTTTTCTCTGAAGACAGTTTGCGACTATTTATTGGCCGCGTACCTCAGGTTGATAAAGTGGTTTCGTTAGCAGAGATCGAGTCTGAAGCTGACTTATATGATACCAGTGTGGTTACAGGTCTTCGTAATTTGAAAGTGTGGCATGGCGATGACCCAAAGATAAAGCCTCATGAAGTTAAGCAATATTCAAAAGAGCAACAACGCACTTATTTATCTGTACTGCATGTAAAAGCAAATCGCATAGTCCAACTTGCTGATGAAGCGATTCCAGATGTGCAATATGGAGAGCAGCAACGTTATCTACTGGCGACCTCAGATGTGCCATATCAGAAAATGATCACTTGGGCGGGTTTTTACCAAGACGTTTATCTGGTTGATTTAAATACTGGTAGAAAGTTGCAGTTACTGACTCAGCATCCATCTAATGAAATGCCAACATTATCGCCTAATGCACGCTTTGTTGCTTATTATCAACAAGGCCAGCTATTTATGTACGATATTGCAGGCGTGAGAAGACACACCATCTCAAAAGATATTAGCGTCAGTTTTGCCAATGAAGATCATGATTATCCAGGTAATGCACCGAGCTATGGTTTCGGTTCTTGGTTAGCAGATGGCTCAGGCATTATTGCCTATGACAAATATGACATTTGGCAGTTCAACTCGTCATCTTTTGACGGCTTTATGTTGTCAAAAGGGGAAGGGCGTAAGACTAAAACGCAACTGCGTATAGAAGGGCAATACGAAGACGGCGATGTGCCTGCTGTTGTCACACAAGATCAATCATTGCTGATTCATGGTTATAACGAAACCACTAAAGCCGACAGTCTTTATAGTGCTACAGTTGGCGTTTCTAGTTTGACCGAATTAGTTGATAGTAACGCTAAACTGAAAATCTTAGCGCGCAGTAAAAATGCAGATACTATCGTGTATTCGAAAGAGCGTTATGATTTGTTTCCAGATCTTTATACCGCTAGCGTGAACTCACCAAATGATGCTGTAAAACAAACTGATTTAGACAAGCAACGTGATGGCTTTGATTGGGCAAGTGCTGAGTTGGTTCAGTGGAGCGATGCTGATGGTCGTAAAACTGATGGCGTATTGATTAAACCCACTCATTATCAAGAAGGTAAGCAATACCCTGTCATGGTGTATTTTTACCGCTTTATGAGCGACCGTTTACATTCATTCCCGCATATGGCGATAAACCATCGTCCTAACTTTGCTTGGTATGCTGACAATGGCTACGCTATTTTCTTACCTGATATCCGTTTTGAAGTAGGTTATCCTGGGGCATCAGCAGTTAAAGGCTTAACTTCTGGCGTCCAAAAGCTTATCGATATGGGTATCGCCGATCCTGACGCTGTGGGGATTCAAGGGCATTCTTGGGGCGGCTATCAAACTGCTTTTGCGGTGACCCAGACAAATATATTTAAAGCTGCAGTAACAGGCGCCCCCGTATCGAACATGACCAGTGCATATAGTGGCATTCGTCATGGTTCAGGTTTAGCGCGTCAGTTCCAATACGAAACAGGCCAAAGCCGTATTGCTGAAAGCTTGTTTCAATCACCACAGAAATATATAGAAAACTCACCAGTGTTTTATGCTGAACGTATTCAAACCCCGATGATGATTATGTTTGGTGATAAAGATGATGCGGTGCCTTGGGAACAAGGTGTTGAATTATATCTGGCGATGCGCCGTACGGGGAAAGATGTGGTGTTCTTACAATATGAAGACGAACCACATCACTTGAAAAAGTACCCAAATAAATTAGATTACACGATTAGAATGAAGCAGTATTTTGACCATTACCTAAAGGGTGCAGATGCGCCAAAGTGGTTGGAAAAAGGCGAAGCTTATAAAGAATATAAGTAGCTACCTATATTCATTTAATCGAGCTAAATTGACTCTGTTAAGTCCAATAAAAATGCCACATTAAGTGGCATTTTTTATGTTTGCATGACGCTGGGTTCATTGAATAATACAACACGTTTAGCAAAATCAGTTCAGTGATTAGGCAAGCCTTTTAGTGTTACTTCAGGGTATCGCTTGTGGCTTCCGCTTCTACAGCTGGTAACACAGCGGTTGTAGAGGTCACAGGCTCTACAATGTTATTTAAAATTGGGATCTGCAAGAACTGGTCATAAGTTTCTTGCCCCCATGCAATCAGCTGCTCATCTTTAAACAACAAAGGTGTACACTCATCTTTGGTGGTTTTACCATCGGATTTTACGTGGTGCGTTCGATAAAACATAATTTGAAAGTTTGCGCTATCGGTAGCTTTGGCTTCGGTAAAGTCAGCGCGGCCCATCTGTTGACGAATGCTTTGAATACTTTGCCCAATGGTTATTTCGCTCAGCATCCTATGGTTAAACTCTTGTCTTTCTTGCCAGCTTCTATCTTCAGGACGAGGCTCATAAATGATGACAACGGTGATTGCGAATACGACATAAGCGATAAACATTGATGCAATAAGCATGGAGAGGGAAGGTTTCATTGCTTAAGCATTCCTTTCGTTTTGGGCTGGGACTCTAAATTGTTTCAGATTGATATTAAGTGGCATATGGCATTGTAGCTGTGCCAGTTTATAACTTACCCGTGCCATATCTTTGCCATCTAATAATTTTTGAGCTTGCTTTGCCCCAAGGTTATCGATTGATTTATATAAGTTGGCGAGGCTACGAAATTTATTTAATAAGTCTGCAGCTGATTTGGGGCCAATGCCAGCAATCCCTGGTACTTTATTGCCAGAATCACCTGCTAGAGCGATAAAGTCTAATATTTGATTTTGCTGAACGGCTAACTTCTTTTCGTATTCTTTTATCTCAAAATACTGTTGTTTGAAGTGGTCCCAGATATCGATATTCGATTGGCTAATTTGACCAAAACCTTTGTCCGTCGACACTATGATTGCTTTGCCATTATTTTCGGCGATTTTTGTGGCTAAGGTTGCAATGACATCATCAGCTTCTGAGGCAGCATCATGTGAATGTATGTTGGCTTCTGCTAAGGCAACTTTAATATCAGCTAATCCAGATTTTAACGCTGCAGGCATGGGCTTGCGGCCTTTTTTATAATCTGGGTATAAGCGCTTTCGCCAGGATTCTTCATCGCCGTCCCACACTACAATCGCATGAGTGGGTTTATGGTGGTTTAGGAGCTTTTTTGACGCAGATATTGTGCGCTCTTTGACACTGGCAATATCATTTTCATCTGGTAATACAGCATGAATACGTCTAACAAGATTGAGACCATCAATGATCAATAGTTTATTCATGTTTTATCTTTTCGTTGCTGGTGGCACAACTCAAGTGAGTCGTTGCAGGGAATATTTTATTATTAATATCACAGAGAAAGTCTATTTCATGTGACGCAAATTGTGATGACTAATCATATAGCTATTTAACGTGATATTAAACAACGCCCTGCATTTTACTTGGTCAAAGTGGCTTCTAGTCATCAGGGGTAACAATTTGATAGCAAGGGACATAAGCGCTACCTGGTAGCTTCATTCTTTGTTGCTTAACAAAAGCGTTTAGCAATTTATCCATCATCGTCATTAGTTGTTTATCACCACGGATTTCAAAGGGGCCAAACTCGTCGATTAATTTGATGGTATCGCTTTTTACATTACCAGCCACAATACCTGAAAATGCGCGCCTAAGTGTTGCGGCAAGCTCTGCTTTGTTTGGTTGAAAGTATAAATGCAAGTTCCCCATCACATCATGAGTAGGCTCAAAAGGTAGTTGAAATTCAGGCTCTATTTTTAATGACCACTGAAATTGATAGGCATCGCCTAAACTTTTACGCATCTCTTTTACCTTCAGCATGCCTTGTTTCATTATGCGGCCGACAGCGACGGGATCATCAATAACGATTTCATACTTGTCCTGTGCTTCTTGACCTAGCGTTGCGCCAATAAAGGCATCAATTTCTATGAAATAGTCAGCGCTCTCTTTGGGACCAGTTAGAATGAGCGGGAAGGGTAAATCTTGGTTTGCATGATTGAGTAAAATCCCCAGAATATACAGTAATTCCTCAGCTGTCCCTGCTCCGCCAGGAAAGATAACGATACCGTGCCCTAAGCGAACAAAGGCTTCTAAACGTTTTTCGATATCAGGCAATATGACTAATTCATTGACGATTTGATTTGGAGGCTCAGCGGCTATAATACTGGGTTCTGTTAAGCCGATATAACGTGCATTACTGACTCGCTGTTTTGCGTGTCCAATCGCAGCGCCTTTCATCGGGCCTTCCATCGCGCCAGGGCCACAACCGGTACAGATATCTAAGCCTCTTAATCCCAACTCGTAGCCGACTTCACGGGTGTATTGATATTCAATGGGGTTAATACTGTGACCGCCCCAACAAACAACCACATTGGGATCTTTCATCGGAGAAATGACTCTGGCATTACGCAGAATATCGAACACCACATTGGTGATGTGACTGGCATTGGTCAGGTTGATATGCTTTAAATTATCATATTTATTGTCGATATAGACAATGTCTCGTAAGACTGCAAATAGATGCTCTTGAATGCCCGCAATAATTTCTCCGTCGACAAAGGCCTGCTCTGGAGGGTTGATTAATTCAATTAATAGGCCCCGCTCACGCTGTAGTACATTGATATCAAAATTGGCGTAAGTGTCAAATAGGGTTTCTGAGTTATCACTTTGCAAACCGGAGGCGAGGACAGCAAGGGAGCAGTTTCTTAGCAGTTGGTAAAGTTCACTTTTAGCGCTTTGCTTTAAACGATTAACTTCCATTTGAGACAGTTGATCTAAACTGCCTCTAGGGCTAATTTTTACAATCATATGCAACTCCTCTTAGAGATGAGTTGCCTATGATATTAGATATCAATCACGACTCTATCTCTGCCATTATTTTTGGCTTTGTATAGGGCAGCATCGGCACGCTCGAAGGTTTCTTCAATACGCTCGTTGTTCATAACTTGCGCTGCACCAATGGATAATGTGACGGTAATACGCTGATTCTTAAATTTAAATGGGATGTTCTTAATTTTTTCCCGTACACGGTTTAATAATAAACCAATATTGTCTTGATTGATTTCTGGAAGCAATAAAACAAACTCTTCACCGCCATAACGGGCAACAAATTCACTTTCTCGTAAAGAGTTTTTTAATGCCATAGCAATCACTTGCAAGGTTTTATCACCGGTGCTATGGCCAAAGTTATCATTAACAGATTTAAAATAGTCAATGTCTGTTACTGCAACCCATAGCGGCGTATCAAAACGTTTATGATTTCTAAATTCTTGCTCCATTCTGTCTTCAAGCGCTGCACGATTTGGCAATTGAGTCAGTGGATCAAGTAAGTTCAGTTTTTGGTGTTCAAACAGCTTTTCTTTATAACTATTAGCTTCTTTAGTGATGCTGGTGAGTTCTTTGCGCATTGACTCAATGGATTTACGCAATAGTGCTTGTTCACGACTTTCTAATGCTTCCTTACGACTTAAGGCATCTTTTAATGATGAAAGCTGCACGGTAAGCGCTGTCTTTAATGCCATTAAATCATCAGACTCAATTAAAATGCCGTCAGCATTATCCACTCGTAAGTTAATTTCTTTATTAAGTTGAGTCTTAATTTGCTGTGAGCGGTCATTGTTATTGGCTGTATTTGTGACTACATCACGTACAACACTAATGGCATCATTGAGTGCATATAAAAAGTCTTGAGATGCCGTTTTCTCACGTGCGATATTATTAAGTAATAAGCTTAGAATCGTTTGATACGACTCAAGTAATGTATTCAGTTTGATGTCACCCATCAAGACTTCTTTCATCACTAAGATTTGATCACGCTGTTCTTTTCTAAATTCTATTTCTGAAATTTTATGGGCAAGCTCTTTCGCTAAAATGAGGTGTTGCGGCAAAATGACATGATCATCAGTGCCAGCAAACTCTTTTTGTAAAATATGCTCGTAGAAGCTAATCACTTGCTCTACTTTTGGAATGTATTCCCAAATGGTATGGATGGGCTTATTAAGATCTTTTTTAAAGTAATTGATTTCTTTTTTGATTTCATCAGGCGCAGAATCAACTCTTTGTATCTGACTGATGACCCGAGAAAGGCTAGTGCGACTTTCTTCAAGGCGCGTCATAGTATGGTTGTATTGGCCTTTTAATAACCGTTCAATTTCTACTAATTCAGGTAGCGCTTCATTGATTTGATCGTAACCTTGAAGGTGGTGACGCAATTTGGCTAAACGGTTATCGAGCTCAAGATTTTGTCCTTTGCAGGCTAGACTCAAATGCCCTAAGAATTGAATTAAAGTACGTAACTTTTCATTACGATCTTCATGGATTTCTTCGAGTGCCAACTTAGCCGAATTAAGCTTCTGTTTTAATAATGAAACTTGTGAGACTGCAGTTGAAGAATCTTTCATGCTTATAGGTTTCCTAAGATAAACAAATAACTAATAACATCAATAATCTAGCCGATTGAATAGTCCATAATTATACTTTAAAAAAAGTATATTTAATAATGCTATCAATTAACTATACACCTATATCGGCCAATATGAATGAAAGCTTAGCCAATCGGGCTTTAGTGATTAATTTTTAGGCCATTTGATATCGGAAATGGCTCGATTACTTTCGGCCCGAATAATGCCCCTTTGCAGCGCATGAGTTAAATTTAAATATAATGGCTTGAAGAAAATGGCTGCTGGAGCAAAGTTTAGGGTTCTAATACTGACGTAAGTATGGCCTACATTAATACTTTTTGCTGCAGCTAAAGCGTACTGCACTGTTTCAAACTGTAATTCTGTAGTGAGCCTTATGTCAGGATTCGCCAAAAGCGGCAAGTTTATATGGCCAAGTACACACTCAAGCTCAAGCCTGTTTAGCGCCGAGAAGTGAGGGACATTGTCATTAATTGCTAATGCTTGATGAGATAAAGCATCGGAGATTTGAGCCAAGGTTTGTTCTGGGGTTAATACTTCTTTAAAGCAAAAAGCAAGCTCGCCAGGTTTCATTAGGTATACTTTACTGTTTAATTGTTCTTCAAATTGCCTGATTAAGTTCTCAGTGATGGCATTCGATTCTGTTAATCCAAATTCAATGTCTAACTCACTTAGTAAGCTAATACTCACCAAGGCAATGGTTTTAGGGGATTCATCATTAGACATACAGCAAAGTAATCCCTGATAACCCTTAAGCTGTGTTTGTGGCTCTTGTAATACTTGTTTAGTCAGTAAAGCTTTTTGTTGTTTCACACTATTGAGGCGTTTTAAGCTATAAAGCCATACAAAAGATAATATGAAAATCGTCGCAAGTAGGATGATAATAGCCATTTGCTGATCTTTGCTGCTTTCAATATATTTCCCCAATTTATGTTGAAAGATATTGATTTCAAACTTTAATTTTTCTTCAGTTAAGTTTGATGTAAGTGTTTCTTCAACAGGCTTTTCTTCGGTGCTTTGTTGCATTTGGACTAATCTTTCCATCATATCTAATGCCGCTGGGTAATTACGTTCTTCTCTGTATGCTTTGGCTAAATATTCAAGAGCTTCCTTTTGTGCATTAGGTAATTGCTTTGAATCGGCTATGATTAATGCGGCAACCCCATGAGTTATTGTTTCTTTCCATAATGACTGCTCTGACAATGCTTGGGCAAATAGCAACTCATTATAAACAAGATAATGCATGATCCCTTTTTCTTTAAATATATCATTAGCCATTTGTAAGTAATTCATAGCAGACGGGTAATTACTTAAATGAAGATACGCTTCGCCAATATTATGGAAATTAAGCCCTTGGCTTATTCTTCGATTATGCTTTTCATCTAATTGCTGTGCATTAAGGTAATAGTCAATGGCTTTATTCCACTGTTCTTGATTTGCATAGATCATCGCAATGACAGTCATCGTTTTAGATTGAGATGCATCTCGCCCCAGTTTTTGATAACTGATTGCGGCTTCATTGGCATTCTTGAGGGCTTCATCCCATTGACCTAAGTCGCGGTAAGCACGAGATAACTGAAACTGCGTTTGCGCTTGAATGACTGGGTAGCTTAAACGATTCGAAATTCTATAGGCTTCACTATGATGCTGCAGTGCTTTAGCTAATTGATTACGCCCAGTGTAATAAATGCCTATTGCTGTTTCAGATTGAGCAATGAAGTAATCATTACGCAGTCGATAAGCAATTTCTCGGTAGCGTTTGTAATGATATAAAGCTTGCGTGTCTTGTTTCACTAAAGTGTGTAAGGAGCTTAAATTTTGATGCAGTATAAATTGCAAATTTAAACTTTGGTTATCGTTGATATTGCTTATTTTATTAAGGGCTTCTTTGAATAAAATGATGGACTGTTTGTACTGTTGATCTTCAAGGCCTCTAATTCTCCCCTCGAGTAGTAAAATAATTGCTTCATGCATTGGCGTTTCAGCAAGAGTTTCAAGTTGTTGTGTCAGTAATCGGGCTTTATTAATTTTGTCCTCAGCTTTCAGTGCTGTTTCTAGAAAAAGTCGCGCCAAAATCTCTAAATCAGCATGTAATTCATCCGGATGATATTTTAAAGAGTCCGCAATGGCGTCAAATTCAGCGCGATCATTAAATGACAGAGGGAATTGAGTACGAGTTGATAATTGCTCAAACAATACATTGGGCGTTTCATTAAATTCAATTTCTCGCTGCTGATAACGGTCTGCATGAGCAGGAAAGGCGATTATTAATAGCAATAGTACGTAACTGCTTAGAATGATTTTTTGCATGAATGATTAACGGCCTTATTATTATTTTGTAAGCTTTTGTTGGAAGTCGGTGGGCGAATAATGCCGCTTGTTATATTATCATTTCCATTGAGGTAAACTTTTTTCAAAGAATTTGTATGATGTTGAAAACAAATAACTACAATAAACAAAAATTATAACAAGAATAATAACAGAAGGAATGTAGAGTGAAAGTCTCAAAACTGGCTATTTTTACTGCAGGAGTATTTTTTTCGGCTAATAGCTTAGCTGAAGTAAATTACCAAATCGATTTAACCCAACCACAACACCACTTAGCAAAAGTACAAGTGAGCTTTCCTAAATCTTCAGCAGAGATATTAACGGTCAATTTACCTGTATGGCGTACAGGCAAGTATGCGGTACTGCCACTAGCTGATGGAATACGACTCTTTGAAGCGACAGACAGCAAAGGAAAACCGTTAACCTGGCAAAGAAGTGCTACAGGCGAATGGCAGATTAATCTGACGCAACCCACTGAAGTTAACGTATCTTACCAACTTTATGCTAATGATTTAGGCACTCGTGTGCGCCATATTGACAACTCCCATGCTTATTTAGACGCCAGTGGCGTGTTTATGTATAGCCCTGAATTTAGGGGCGATGAAGTCAAGGTTTCAATGAAGGTACCTAAGGGCTGGCAGAGCCATTCGGGTATGGAGCAAGGACGGAAATCGCATTCATTTATTGCGGATAACTATGATGTATTAATCGATTCACCGATTGAAACTGGAATTAATACTCACTATGCCTTTGAAGCCGATGGCAGAGATTATGAGCTAGTGTTTTGGGGAGAGGGTAATTACGACGCTGAACAAGTGGTTAAAGACTTAACAAAAATCAGTAGTACAGCAAGTGTCATTTGGGATGACTATCCATTTGAGCGTTATGTTTATATGGTACATGCCACGAGCGGTGCACGCGGTGCTACAGAGCATTTAAATTCTACCATTATTCAGCTGCCACGCTTTAATTTCAGAGAGCGCAAAGATTACCTTCGTTTTATCAGTACAGCATCACATGAGTTCATTCACACTTGGAATGTTAAAGCATACCGTCCACAGGGTTTGGTTCCTTACGATTATCAACAAGCCAGTATGACGCAGTTACTTTGGATGGCTGAAGGGTCTACCAGTTATTTCCAAAATCAGTTGTTGCTTCGTGCTGATGTGATTACCCCGAAAGAATTTTTTGCTGATTTAGCAAAACGGGTGAATAACAATATACACAAACCAGGCCGTGAAATTCAGTCTGTTTCAGAAGCCAGCTTAAATGAGTGGACCAATAAAGGTGGGGATTATGCGATAAACCACGGGGTGAATATCTACTCAGAAGGTTATTTGGCCTCTTTATCATTAGATTTTAATTTATTAAAAGATACTGAGTTAGCACATTCTTATCGCGATGTTCATCGTCAGTTATATCGTGATTTTAAGTTACCTAAAGGCTATAACGTTGATGATGTAAAAGGGATTTTAAAAAGCTTATCAGGAAAAGATTATCAATCTTGGTGGCAGCAGCATATTACCTCACCTTTTAGCTTAGATTTTGATTCATTGCTAGCGCAAACGGGCTTAGTGATAACTTATGGGAAGAAAGATGAGTCGACAATTTATAGCGGTTTAAGGTTAAGCGGGGATCATAAAGACTTAACACTAGCCCATGTCAGTCGTAACAGCCCAGCTTGGACTGCTGGGATAGCAGCTGGCGATGAAATTGTTGCTATTAACGGTCTTAAAGTGACAGCGGCAGGATTTAAAAAACGCCTAGAGGATTTTACACCTGGTGACAAAATTACAGTGTCATTTTTTAAAAACGACCAACTCATTAAAGTGCCACTCACGTTAGCAAAGCAGCCTAAAGGTGACTTAACGATTCAAGGTGTTAAAACGCCAAGTGTTGAACAAAAGGCCTTCTTAAAAGCGTGGCTTGGGATTGATTGGCCATTTGATGAAGCAGGAAAGTTTATTAACTAATTTTCTAACTTAGTTTATAAATATTTGTTAAGTGCTAATAAAAAGCCCCAATAACCGAAAGTTATTGGGGCTTTTTAATCAAATCGATTAAATATTTTCTTCGATTGGACCAAGTGCTTGTTTAAGCGAGTTAATAAAGGCAACAAGCTCGCCGCCCATTAACGCAAAATCAGCATCGAGTTTCGCTAATGGATCTTCAGTGCCAACATCATCAGTTGCAGCTCTAAATTCTTCAGAGAATTTTAAGCGTTTCACGCTTGCATCTGATTGCATTAAAAAGGCGATTGATTGGCCAAAGTGAAGTGCTAATTTATGAACTTGTTTACCTGTCGCTAAGTGAGCAAGAACCTCATCTTCCTGAAGTACTTGTTGCTTAAAGCGTACAATGCCACCTTCATCTGAATCAGATTTAAGCTCAGCTTCATCTTGCATTTCAAATGGCTGCGGAGAAGCGCCATTTCTAAGCCACTCAGTCAGCGTGGTTTCAATCGGCGTAGTAAAGTGCAAAGGCACCACTGGCAAACTGCCTAATGCTTTACGTAATAATGCTAATAATTCTTCTGCTTTTGCTGCACTAGAGCTGTCGACTAAGATCATTTCAAGTTCAGGCATGATAAGCGCATGAGTTTGACTACGGCGAGAAAATGCTCGTGGCAGTAGCGTCATGGTTATCTCTTCTTTCATCGCATCTTTTTCTTTCTTGGTCACTTTGCGACTTTCTTGATCTTCAATCATCGCCACTTTTTCATCGATGGCTTCTTTGATGACTTGACCAGGCAGAATCTTTTCTTCTTTAGTCACACAAATCAAATGACGGTTTTCTGCAGTATGAACTAAGGCTTGGCCTTTTTTTCCTAACGCATTTGAAAAACCAAACTTACTAATATCTTGGCTTGAGCATGGTGAGAAGGTGAAGTCTTCTAACGCTGTTTCGAGTGCCTCGGTATCGGTAGTGAAAGGCTTATTGAAACGATAAAGGGTGAGATTTTTAAACCACATAAAAAGGCGCTCATCAAAAATTAAAAATGCAGTTTACGGTATCACGGGGCTGGGGTAAACCATCAGGTTCATCAGTGTTGATTGTCGCTAAAACAGAATTCATTAAACTGTCATATTTGTGCTTTTTAGGTTAATTCCATTTATTATCAACGTCTTATTTGTTCTTTTTGGTAGTTAATTTAGCGAGAGCTAAATAAAATTAACGGATTGAAATATTTCTGCAACAAAAGGCGTGCAGAATTCGCCTCGTTCCCAAGCTATTGGTTAACAGTAACCTGTTAGTTCCAACCAAATAACAGCAAAAATTAGGTGTGAAACACCAACAAATAATGTCTAAAGGATGAAATGATGAACGCTTTTTATAAAACTCTAGTTGCTTCAGCTATTGCTACTGCTACGCTTTCAACTGCTCACGCTGCAGAACCACTTGAAGTATATGGTAAGTTAAATGTTACTGTTCAATCTAACGATGAAGGTGATGGTTCAGTTACAGAAATTCAAAGTAATGCGTCTCGTTTCGGTGTTAAAGGCGGATTTGAATTAAGCGACTCTTTAGAAGCGTTCTACACAATCGAGTACCAAGTTGATACTGGTAACTCAAGCTCTGATAACTTCACTGCTCGTAACCAGTTCGTTGGTTTAAAAGGCAACTTTGGTTCTTTTGCTGTGGGTCGTAACGACACAATGCTTAAGAAGTCACAAGGTAAAGTAGACTTATTTAACGACTACTCAGGTGACTTAAAAAGTCTTTTTAAAGGTGAGAACCGTTTAGCACAAACAGCAACTTACTTAACGCCAAAGTTTGGTGACTTCCAAGTGGGTGTAACTTACGCAGCAGAAGGCGATAGCAAGCAAGAAGAAAAAGATGGTTTCAGCATCGCAGCTATGTACGGTGACTCAGGTCTTAAGAAAAGCCCTGTTTACGCAGCTCTTGCTTATGATTCTGAAGTAGCAGGCTACGACATCGTTCGTGGTACTGTTCAAGGTAAAATTGCTGGTTTTGTACTAGGTGGTATGTACCAGCAAGAAGAAGCAGTTGATAGTGGAAACAGCATCGATGGTTACTTACTAAGTGCAGCATACAAAATTGAACAAGTAACATTAAAAGCACAATATCAAGACATGGAAGACAAAGGTGATTCATGGTCTATTGGTGCTGATTACGCATTAGGTAAGCCAACTAAATTATTTGCTTTCTACACTGATCGTACTTCAATGGGTACAGTTGAAGATGATGAAGGCAATGATTTAGACATCTCAATCGACGAAAGTTACTTCGCTGTGGGTATTGAACACAAGTTCTAATTAATCGTTTCATCAAAGGTTAACTTAGATAGCGAATAATTGAAGGAGGCGTGAGTCTCCTTTATTTTTTGATGAGTTAAGTGTTTTAAGCAAGAATCATTAAGCTATTAATGTAAAGAATGATAGATTTATGACAATAATATGATTTTGTAGCCGTTATTGGCACTGAGATCATATTTCTGTAATAAAACTGACCAATAATACTCATGCGGCAAATTAATCACAGAAAATATTATGACAGCGAAGATTTTAATTGTAGAAGATGAATCAGCCATCCGTGAGATGCTGACCTTTGTTATGGAACAACACGGTTTTACCACATCGGCGGCCGAAGATTTCGATTCTGCCATCGATCTACTGCAGGAGCCTTACCCGGATTTAATCCTATTGGATTGGATGTTTCCAGGTGGAAGCGGTATACAATTAGCTAAGCGTTTAAAGCAAGATGAGTTTACTCGCCAAATCCCTATTATCATGCTCACAGCACGTGGTGAAGAAGAAGATAAGGTGAAGGGTTTAGAAGTCGGGGCTGATGATTACATTACCAAGCCTTTTTCTCCTAAAGAACTTGTTGCTCGTATTAAAGCTGTCTTACGTCGTAGTGCACCTACGCGTCTAGAAGAGACTATTGATGTTCAGGGCTTGTTACTTGACCCTGTCAGCCATCGTGTCTCAGTGGGCGAGTCAGTGCTTGATATGGGGCCGACAGAATTTAGATTATTACACTTCTTTATGACTCACCCTGAGCGAGTCTATAGTCGCGAACAGTTACTAGATAACGTTTGGGGTACTAACGTGTATGTAGAAGATAGAACTGTTGATGTGCATATTCGTCGCTTACGCAAAGCGGTTGAAGACTCAGGCCATGATAAGTTGATTCAGACTGTACGTGGTGCTGGATACCGCTTCTCGACGAGAATGTAATCACAGACATCGCCGCGCTAAGAAAACCGCCGAGTAATATGCGTTTGAATTTAGACCCACGATGGGTGTTGTTTTAAATTCACAATTATTCGGCAGTTTTTTAACAAAAGGCTATAGTCAGTGATATCATTTTAAGCTATCTTGTGAGCCATTATTTCCTACCAATAATTAGGTAATAACCTGCTAAAGGTTTATTTACATTAATTTTTTAGGCTGCCTATGTTTCGATCTTATTCAGGTTCCAGATTGCTATTACGCCTCGTTGGAATACTGTTCGCTTTTGCCCTTGTTGGCATCATCATTGATCAAATCACCCTCGCTATTATCATAGGTTGTGTTGCCTTATTAGGATGGCATTACCGTCAAATTAGCCGACTTAATTTTTGGTTATGGAAAGACCGTAAATTAACCCCGCCTCAAGGCACTGGTTCTTGGGAAGGTATCTTTAATGGTATCTATCGTTTGCAGGGTAAAAATCGCCGCAGAGTAGGTCAGTTGGCTTCATTACTGAGTCGTTTCAGGCAAGGCGCAGAAGCACTGCCCGATGCTGCAGTTGTATTAGACTCTGAACATAATATCTTATGGTGTAATAAGCTTGCACAACTAATATTAGGCTTTGTATGGCCTCAAGATAATGGCCAACGAATAGATAATCTTATCAGGCACCCTGACTTTTCTGAGTACCTTAAAAAGGGTGAGTTTAAAGAGCCATTAGAGTTAGCTTCACCGATATCTGACCAGCGTTTATTAGAAGTTCGCTTAATGAGCTATGGTGATCGCCAACTGCTTCTCATTGCCCGTGACATTACTCGAATCAATCAGTTAGAAGGGATGCGTAAAGAGTTTGTTGCCAATGTATCCCATGAGCTCAAAACGCCGCTCACAGTATTACAGGGCTATTTAGAAATCATGCAAAGTATGGAAGAGCCTGACAGCATGAATCACAAGCCTTTAAATCTAATGCAGCAGCAAACAAGGCGAATGCAATCAATGGTCGAGCAGCTTTTAGCTTTATCGCGCATTGAAGATGGCGCTGATATCGATTTAGAGCAAACAATTAATATGACAGCCATGCTCGATATATTAAAAGACGAAGCGTCTGCATTAGCATTAGATCAGTATGAGTTAACTTTTTTTGCCGAAGATAATCTAGATTGTCACGGAAACGAAGTGCAATTACGCAGTGCTTGCACAAACTTAATCTCTAATGCGATTCGATACACAGAGCCTGGCGGTAAGATAAGCGTTAGATGGGAATTGGTACCTACTGGCGCAAGATTCAGTGTGACCGATACAGGTTTAGGTATTGCGCCGCAACATATTAATCGATTAACAGAGCGCTTTTATCGGGTTGATAATGCTCGCTCGAGTAAAACCGGTGGTAGCGGATTAGGCTTAGCTATTGTAAAACATGCGTTGAATCATCACTACAGTGAACTAACTATTACCAGTGAACCTAATAAGGGGAGTTGTTTTAGCTTTATTATCCCAATTCACTTGGTGGTAAAGTGAAGTTAGTTATCGTTTAATTTACCTTTGTATTTAATATTCGTATTGTTAAGTGCCTGTTTATTTCAACATAGACAGGCATTTTTTATAATGGAATATACCCGCCTTTCAAACCCTTAATGCTGTGATGGAGTTAACAAGCTTTAACTTTGATGACCAGAATGAGTGTATTCAATTTCTGCATGTGTTTTACAATATGTATCAGAGCTCATATTGCTTAATTTAATACTTTTCTTTGAGTTCTAATGCTTATCAGGCACTAATTCATTGAATTAAATCTTGTGTACTTTCCCCTAAATACAATTTCAGAACTATGATTAACGACTTAAATAACATATCAAAGACAAGACGTTCCATGACTAAAAGCCTATTAAGTTTACCCCTGTGCTTTTTCCTCACTTACAGCCTCTCAAGTCATGCGGCAGAGCCTGATGTGCAGGCTGCTGTTAACCAGCTAACTAAACCCGCCCATTGGAGCGGTTTACCTTTATTAGCAGATGAAGCAACTAAGAGAGGGCATGACTTACCTTTGCCAATTGGTGTGAGCTTGTTTTATAACAATATCGATGCAGATTATGTTGCTGATAATGATTTTCAAGTTCAAGTGGACGGAGGCCTGTTAGGTTTTCGTGGGCCTAATGATTATGTAGTGCCTGCTGAAGATGTCAGTATTACAGGAAGCGACAGAAGTGTGCAGTTGAAAATTGATGCTTGGATATTACCTTTTTGGAATGTTTATGCGTTACTGGGCTACACCGAAGGGCGTAAAGACATTAGAGCAAAGCTGGATAATGTTGAAGGCTTACCTTGTGATGATGCGTGTAATGGCATTGTATTGCCTATCCCAATTGAGTATACCGCTAAAAATTACGGTATTGGAACTGTGCTCGCAGGGCAGATAGATCCTATTATCGGCGATACCCCTGTAATAGTCATGGCAGTGGGAGCCATAGTGAATGCGAATACTGATACAACGGATAGCGTGATTAAAACTAAGCTTGCCTCGATAAGAGTCGGTCAGCGATATGATATCGGCAGTGATAAGCTTGCTTGGTTTTTAGGATTTAGCCATCAAAGTGTGAATCAGAATGTGACTGGAGACTATTCTTTTGTAGGCACTGATTTAGCCCCGCTGATGGAAGAGGTCAAATTTGATATTGATCTTGCTAAGAAAGAGACCAAGAATATGTCCGTGAGTATTAATTATGATTTTGGTCCAAGGAACGAATGGAACCTATATACAGAATACGGTTTTTTAAATTGGCAGCATTTGATTATTGGTGTTGGGCGTCGTTTTTAATCGAATTGAACAGTTTTTGTCATAATTAAGTTATTGGTAATGTATGTATTTTTATTGCCTTAGTTATTTATTACGGCTTAATTTATTGTTTTTGTGAGGCTTTTTATTTGGTTGCGTATTCTGGAAAGATTGTGGCGTAAATGTTTCAAATGTTGATTGTCATACAACTGTCATATATTAGTCATAGACTTGTCATCGAAGCAATTGATACTGAGCGTGTCTTAAATAACAACGCTTATAATACCGGAGCATTACAATGAAACTTAAACAGCTAGTTGGCACTATCGCCTTTGCAGCAGCTGGTGTTTTTTCAGCAACATCGATGGCAGCAATTGATAAAACATTACCTGTATATGAAAAGACAAGTGGTGTTTCAGGTAACTTGTCATCAGTTGGTTCAGACACGTTAGCAAACATGATGACGTTATGGGCTGAAGACTTCAAACACATTTACCCTAACGTAAATATCCAAATTCAAGCTGCAGGTTCTTCTACTGCGCCACCAGCTTTGACTGAAGGTACTTCACAATTCGGCCCAATGAGTCGTCAAATGAAGCCTAACGAAGTTGAAGCTTTTGAAAAGCATTACGGCTACAAACCAACTGCTATTCGTGTTGCAATTGATGCACTCGCAGTATTTGTACATAAAGATAACCCAATTGAAGGGTTAAGCATTGACCAAATCGACTCAATCTTTTCTTCTACTAAAAAATGTGGCGGAAATGATGTAAATCGTTGGGGTGATGTTGGTCTTGATGGTAACTGGTCTAAGAAAGATATCCAATTATACGGTCGTAACTCAGTGTCTGGTACATACGGTTACTTCAAAAAGAAAGCACTGTGTAAAGGTGACTTCAAAGCAAACGTAAATGAGCAACCAGGTTCTGCATCTGTAGTTCAATCAGTTTCTCAAGGTCTTAACGCTATCGGTTATTCTGGTATCGGATATAAGACTGCTGGTGTTAAAGCTGTAGCTATTTCTAAGAAAGGCACTAAATACATTGATGCAACTGCTGCTAACGCTGCAAGTGGTACTTACCCATTATCACGTTACCTATACGTTTACATCAACAAGCACCCTAACAAAGATTTATCACCAATGGATCGTGAGTTCATCCGTTACGTGTTATCTAAACAAGGTCAACAAATCGTAGAAAAAGACGGTTATGTACCACTACCACGTAGTGTTGTTGCTAAAGACCTAGAAAAAGCGGGTATCAAGCTGTAATAGCTTAATTTACCTCGACACTAAAAGCCTCATTCGTGAGGCTTTTTTGTGTCTGAAATTAATCGAATCATAAGCCCCCCTTATTTAATGTGAAGCACTCATAACCTCGATGAATTGATGGTATTGAGTTAACATAGCTGCAGAATAATATAGATAAGGATGTGATGTGGCTGAACAATTTGATTTTAATAATGATTACCACTCGGTTGCTAATACAGATGACATGAAAGTGCATCATATGGTGTTGGCGTTAAATGTGGATTTTGACAAGCAGCAGCTTCAAGGCTCAGTCAAATTATTATTTAAACGCCTTTCGGATTCGACACAATTGGTACTCGATGGACGGGATATTAGTATTGATGAAGTATCAGATATTTATGGGAATCAACTTGAATTCACTCAGCAACATGTTAGTGCACTGCAAGGTGAGAGAATTGTCATTGAAGTGGGCGGTGAAATAACACAAGTCGTGCTTCATTATTGCACTTCAAAGGATGCACAGGGGTTACAGTGGCTAACGCCAGTACAAACCCTAGGAAAACAGTCTCCTTATTTATTCAGCCAATCACAGCCAGTCAATGCACGTAGTTGGATCCCGCTGCAAGATAGCCCTAAGGCTAGAATTACTTTTAGCGCTTCAATTCAAGTTAATAACGGCTTAAGAGCTGTGATGAGCGCGGCTAACTCTGCCGAAATGCCAGCAGATGGCTTATTCACTTTTGAGATGGAAAAGCCGATACCGACGCATTTATTAGCATTAGCTGTGGGCGATCTCGCCTATGGTGAGGTAAGCGAGCGCTGCGCAATTTACACAGAGCCTGCCATGCTCGAAAAAGCCCTTATAGAATTTGAAGACACCGAATCAATGATTGTAGCTGCCGAGTCATTACTCGGTCCGTATCCATGGGGGCGTTACGACATGATAGTACTGCCGCCAAGCTTTCCATTTGGCGGGATGGAAAATCCAAGATTGGCCTTTATCACACCCACATTGATCGCGGGTGATAAAAGTTTAGTGTCTACAGTGGCGCACGAGTTAGCGCATTCTTGGACAGGCAACTTGGTGAGTAATGCGACCTGGCGAGATTTATGGCTTAACGAAGGCTTTACGACTTATTTTACTAATCGCTTAGTGGAGAACATTTACGGCAAAGAACAAGCTGACTTGGAGTGGGTTATTGAGTATGGCCGCTTACAAGAAGAAATGCAGTCATTGCCAATGACGTCACAAACACTACCTGCCAATGTTCAACATCAGGATGCCAACGATGCTTTCAATCGTTTCACCTATGATAAAGCGTCGATGTTTGTACATGAGTTAGAGGCACGATTAGGACGAGAGGCTTTTGATAAATTTCTTTATCAGTATGTTCAGCATTTTAAATTCGAAGCCATTACCACAGAAACCTTTATCGACTATGCCAAACAAACCTTGCTGGTGGATCATGTGGATGTGATTTCCGAATCGGAATTGATGACCTGGGTTTATGGTGAGGGTTTACCTGAATGGTTTATAGCGCCTACATCTTCCAGTTTGGATAAGGTGAAGTTAGCGTTAAAGCAGTTCACTGAAGGGGTCAATGCAGCCAAATTGCAAGTTGAAGCTTGGCGAGTGCATCATTGGCAATTTTTTATCACTCAGTTACCTTTTCAGTTAACTCAAGTGCAATTAAAAGATCTGGATATGACATTTAGTTTTACAGATAGTCAAAATGCAGAACTTGCTTGTGATTGGTTTAGAGTCGCTATCAGAAACCACTATGAAATTGTAATGCCCAAAGTTGGGTTGTTTTTAGCCCATATTGGCCGAGCTAAATTTGTAAAGCCGCTTTATAGCGAAATGCTCATTGCAGGTTATCAAACCCAAGCCATAGAGATATATCAGCAAGCGAGAGAGGGTTACCACCCTTCATTGCAAGTGCAGTTAGATGCGATGTTTAAAAACACATAAGTATCATTACTGATTATATGTACTTTATTGGTTTTTTTAGATTTTTAATCGAAAACCTTGAGGCAAAAAAAATGGCAACCCAATGGGTTGCCAGAAGTATCTCTGTGGGACATGGCTAATAATGCGCTAGCGTATTAACTCGTTCCCAAATAAGGGGGATGATGATGAAACTTAAAACGCTGAAACAGTCTGAAAACTAATTCGGTTAGCACTGGCTGATGAGGCCATGTCGATAAGTGTATTTACTTTGAATAACCCGTGATGAAGGGGCTATACGTTGGAGATAAATAACATTACCAACTCGCTACAGTTACTATGAGTACCTTGGTAAGAAAAGGTTCAATCAGTTCGATAAAAAATTATTTTTTTATCGCTTTTTTATTAAATTAATTCTAACTCACCGTTTATTTGTGCACTTATTCGTGCATTTATTAAAGCATCCTGCGGCTTTTAACTGCATTAACTCTGCGTAAAAATGCGTTTATAGCACTCTAAATATCAAATCAAATCACTTAACCAATGCTTGCTTTGCACAATTGGGTTTCTGTCATTCCTATGCCGTCATTCCTTTGTCGTCACTTCACAGTCAAAGACATGCAAAAAAAATGGCAACCCAATGGGTTGCCAGAAGTATCTCTGCGGGACATGGCT
>NZ_JAJGZS010000109.1:0-220 GCF_020806285.1 Shewanella sp. 10N.7 | reverse complement strand
AAATTGGTTGCGGGAGCTGGATTTGAACCAACGACCTTCGGGTTATGAGCCCGACGAGCTACCAAACTGCTCCATCCCGCGTCCGATTTAACTATCTTGAAATAAATTGAAATGTATTAACTCTGATTTCAGAGTGTTACAAACTTATAAATTGGCATTTATAAGAAATTGGTTGCGGGAGCTGGATTTGAACCAACGACCTTCGGGTTATGAGCCCGAC
>NZ_JAJGZS010000108.1:0-225 GCF_020806285.1 Shewanella sp. 10N.7 | reverse complement strand
TTAGGGTGACGGTTGAGTTAGGAGCCACATCAGTAGTGGTACCTGAAATGTCGGCGGTCTCTGCGCCATCATTAATGGTGAGGGCCACATCGATAGAGCCCGCAGTGGCGTCCATGTTGTCAGTGTCAGCATCGGTAACGGTTTGACCGTTTTGATCGACTGCTGAGGCGTCAACAGTAATGTCACCATCAACTAAGCCTGAAATGTCTACGCCATCAATGCTGT
>NZ_JAJGZS010000107.1:0-226 GCF_020806285.1 Shewanella sp. 10N.7 | reverse complement strand
GTTCGGGATGGGATCAGGTGGTACCACAATGCTATTGTCACCAAGCAAATTGGGTCGTTAACCGCATAAGCGATTAACTAAATTCGGAAAGCTGTTTTTTTGAGTTTCAAGTACATGGATGTACTTGATGTCATCAATGCAGGAGCATTTTATGACCGTACTTTATTAAGCGCTTTATATTCTTCACTAAGTCTTACCTTTCACAGTAAGTAATAAATCTAGTTAC
>NZ_JAJGZS010000106.1:0-231 GCF_020806285.1 Shewanella sp. 10N.7 | reverse complement strand
TTGAGGACGCAGAGAAAATAGCGTGAGCCTGACAGGACGTCAGGCTAGCTTTCGTCGGGCCATGGAAGGCCCATCGGAAGCGTTAGCATTTTCGAATAAGGTCGAAGTTATCAACAAACGAAGTTGAAAGCTGGATCAATCCCCGTTGAAAATATGCGCTTTACAGCATTTTTCGATAGGGGCGGCAGGGTGATCCAAGAGGGTATTGCTGTTGATACCCTCTTGGTCGGG
>NZ_JAJGZS010000105.1:0-232 GCF_020806285.1 Shewanella sp. 10N.7 | reverse complement strand
CCGCCCTTTCACGGCGGTAACAGGGGTTCGAATCCCCTAGGGGATACCACTATTTATTTTTCTTGATGTATTTCGAGAAATTAAAGCAAGCGTTAAGTTTTAGCCTACAGAACTTAATGAGTATTCACTCTTTGGAGAGTATAACGCAGTCCGGGTCCCCTTCGTCTAGAGGCCTAGGACACCGCCCTTTCACGGCGGTAACAGGGGTTCGAATCCCCTAGGGGATACCACT
>NZ_JAJGZS010000104.1:0-235 GCF_020806285.1 Shewanella sp. 10N.7 | reverse complement strand
ATTTGTGCTTAGGTACCTGACAGCTAACTATACCAAGTTCTTTCATCAACTTAGTGGCACGATAACGGCTTAGCGAGACACCTTGCTGGGTAACCATATCAGCAATCGTTCTAGCACCTGCTGACCCATTACTTGCTGTGTGTACTTCGCTGACTAGGCTTCGAAGCTTAACCTTATCTGCGTTAATGGTTGTTGGTCTCTTTCTCCAATACTTGTAACTACTACGATGAATACT
>NZ_JAJGZS010000103.1:0-245 GCF_020806285.1 Shewanella sp. 10N.7 | reverse complement strand
CGAAAGCTAGCCAGACATCCATGTCTGGACTCACGCGATTTTCTTGCTTACCTCAGCTCAAATTGAACATTCAAAGAAGATCAAAAGCACCTAAAAACCTATGTATTCAATTTATCGTACAGACACAATAAATGAACCTGCGGGCTCAATAGTCTCCGTTGGAAATGTCCGAATGCGTTGAGCCAATTTGCGTGATGGAGGCAGGACGCCGACATAGCCTCAGATTGAGCCAAGGATGGCGAATC
>NZ_JAJGZS010000102.1:0-246 GCF_020806285.1 Shewanella sp. 10N.7 | reverse complement strand
TAATGTTTGTTGAGTGTTCACACAGATTACTTGATAGAAAGAAAGAGCAAAATTATACGTCTTTAAGTTTAGAATATGTTAATTTGTTTCAAGTCAAGGCACTTGAGAAGCGAAAGAGGGAGTGTAGTTCACTACATGACTGATTGAGCGACGAAAGTAACGCCGAATTGAGGCAAAGAAACAAGTATAAATGGGTCTGTAGCTCAGCTGGTTAGAGCGCACCCCTGATAAGGGTGAGGTCGGTGG
>NZ_JAJGZS010000101.1:0-248 GCF_020806285.1 Shewanella sp. 10N.7 | reverse complement strand
TGTTACCGCCGTGAAAGGGCGGTGTCCTAGGCCTCTAGACGAAGGGGACCCGGACATATTGTTTTACTTCTAATATAACGAAGACCTATAAGTAACACTTTAGAAGGCTATTAAAGTGAAACCGCCGTGCTCTTATTAAAAATAGCGCGGTGTCCTAGGCTCTCTCTTCTTTAATCGAAGGGGACCCGGACTGCGTTAGACTCTGCAAAGAGTGAATACTCATTAAGTTCTGTAGGCTAAAACTTAAC
>NZ_JAJGZS010000100.1:0-249 GCF_020806285.1 Shewanella sp. 10N.7 | reverse complement strand
TGCGTTTCACTACTGAGTTCGGGATGGGATCAGGTGGTACCACAATGCTATTGTCCCCAGACAAATCTGGTTTTAAAGATGGTGCTGATACCCAGAATCGAACTGGGGACCTCATCCTTACCAAGGATGCGCTCTACCGACTGAGCCATATCAGCATGATCTTGCTCAAGATTACTTGTCAGTAATTTAAGACTTAAATTAGGCGCTTGGCGATGACCTACTTTCACATGGGGAGACCCCACACTATCA